>NZ_JALHLF010000033.1 GCF_022832435.1 Novosphingobium organovorum
CGCGCGCGCCAGCCACGCCAGCGCCCCCCAGAACGGCGCGGTCAGCGCCACGTCGGTGGCGAGGTCCGTGATCCGGTCGAGCGAGAGCGCGGCGCCGGTGTCGCGCCCGAAGATCGAGACGAAGTTGGCCCACACGAAGGCCTGCGCCTCGCCCGCCCAGGCGTACCAGCCGAGCGCCAGCGCGGTGGGCAGCAGCGCGCTCGCGATCCACAGCAGCGTACAGCCGAGCGTGGCGAGGCTTCTGCGGTCCAGCCGCCAGCGCGCCGCCATGAGCGCGAGCCCGAAGCCCAGCCCCTCGAACACCACGGTGTACTTTATCTGCAAGGCGAGGCCGATCACCAGCATGACGAGCGCGCCGCGCCGGGCCAGTCCGACCGGCGCGGCGCGGGTCAGGAGCGGGAGCGCGAGCTCTACCGCGCCGACCATCAGCAGGTTGTAGAACACCGGCGATTGCCCGCCCGAACAGCGAAACAGCGCGAGCCCCAGCAGATAGGCCACCCCCGCCAGCAGCGCGCCCTGCGGGCTGGCGATGCGCTGCGCGAGGCGGGCGATCAGGAACGCCGTGGCGGCGGCGAACAGCGTGGCGAGGATCTGGTAGGCCAGCACGCTCTTGCCCAGCGCGAGGTGCGCACCGGCGTAGATCAGGAACAGTCCGATGGGCTTGCGGTCCCAGATGTCGACGAACGGCACCGCGCCGCGCAGCATCCGCTCGCCCACCAGATTGTAGAACGTCTCGTCGACGTGGATCAGCGGGTCGCCATAGAGCGGCGCGCGGGTCAGCACCGCCAGCGCGAGCAGGGTCAGTGCGGGGATTAGCGTGCGCGACAGCGCGGCGCGCCCTGGGGTTTCGTGCGGGCGCGGGCGCCAGGTGGGAACGCGCGGCTGCCAGCGCGGGCGGGCAGGGGTGAGCTTGGGCAAGGACGGCGTCTCCCGCGCATTCACGAGGCCGCTGGGCGGCCCTGGGGCAAGCGCCCGGCGTTAGAAGCGGATTGTGACGGCGAGATTTCGCCGCGCGCGTGTGGCCGGGCGGCGCGCCGTGGGATCAGGAAACCGGGACCTGGCCCGCTTTTTCCGCCTTCTCGGCTTTCTCGGTTTTCTCGCCCTTTTCGGTCTTGCCCGCCTCGTCCTCGTAGTGGGGCGGGTTGATTTCCTCGTAGCCCGAATTGACCAGCCACCACGCGATGTCGCGCGCGGTGGCGCGCATCCCGGCGAGGTTGAGGTGCCATTGCAGGCCCAGGCTCCCGTCGTACCCGGCGGGTGAGCCGATCATCCACGGTTCGGCGTCGCAGGGCGAGTGGGTTTCGGAGGCGATGTTCATTTCGACCACCAGCACCCCGCGCTCGCGCGCGACCTTGTCGGTGATCTCGGCGAGGCGTTTGCCGATGGTGCGCACGATCGCCGCGTTCTGCGGGCTGATCGGCGTCGCCTCGCACAGCTGGCCGGGCGGGGGCAGCGGGTTGAGGTACTGGACCAGCACGATGCGCGCGCGCGGGGCGATGGTGCGGATGCGCCGGATGATCTCGTTCATCTGCAGTTCGACGCGCGCGTAGTCGACGTTCTGGGGCACGCGGACCGGGTGGCAGGCGCGCGGACGTTCGCCCGCCGGAGCGGTGGCGTTGCGGTAGTGGCAGGTCGCCGCAAACAGGTTGCCGACGTAGCTGAGGTCGTTGCCGCCGATGGTGATCGTCACCAGCCGGGTCTGCGGGGTGACCGCGTCGATCTGCGGGATCAGTTCCTTCCAGGGGCCCAGCACGTTGTTGGTGGTGGCGCCCGAGCAGGAACGGTCGGTCAGGATCATCCCGAAGCGTTCGGCCAGCAGCGTGGGGTAGTTGTTCATCGAACGCCCGCAGCGCGCTGCCCCGCCGGGCTTTGCCGGGCGCAGCAGCGGGCCAGCCGCGAAGGAGGACCCCATCGCGACGTAGCGCTCGCCCTGGAGGCTGATCGGTTCGGGGGGTGGCGCAGCCTCGATCGGGGTGGTCTCGCCGGGCAGTTGTACCGCCGTCGGGGTGCCCGCCTGCGTGCGCGCCGCCGCCAGCCCGCCCACCGTCATCGATCCACCCAGCACAAACGCCGCCGCCACGAGGCGCGCCACGCGCGAAGTCCTAATCATGTACGCTCCCTAGGGGCGCGTCCCGAGCCGTCCGGGGCCGGGGCGCGCGGGGTTCAGCGAACCCAGTCCAGTCCGATCTCTTCGTAGATGTCGCGGGCTTCGGCCCAGTTCTCCTCGACCTTGACGTGCAGGAAGAGGTGGACCTTCTGGCCCAGGATTTCGGTCAGTTCCTTGCGCGCGGCCTCGCCGATGGCCTTGATCTTGGCGCCGCGCTTGCCCAGCACGATCGCGCGCTGGTTGTCGCGCGTGACGACGATCTGCTGGCGGATCTCGACCGAGCCGTCCTTGCGCAGGGTGTAGCTTTCGGGCCGCACCGCGCTGTCGTAGGGCAGTTCCTCGTGGAGCTGGCGGTAGAGCTGCTCGCGCGTGACCTCGCAGGCGAGCAGACGTTCGCTCGCGTCGGAAACCTGGTCCTCGGGATAGTGCCAGGGCCCTTCGGGCATGAGCCCGGCAAGGTGCGTCTTGAGCTGGGGCACGCCGTCGCCGGTGAGCGCGGAGACGAAGTAAACTTCGTCGAAGGGGACCGCCGCGCTCAGTTCCTCGGCCAGCTTGAGCAGCGGTTCCTTGGCGCAGGCATCGACCTTGTTGAGGACCAGCAGCTTGCGTTCGGAGCGCTCTTTGAGCGTTTCGAGCAGCGGTTCGAGTTCGTGGCGGCGCTGCTTGATCGGATCGACCACGAGCAGGATCGCGTCGGCCTCCTGCGCGCCTTCCCAGGCGGCGGCGACCATCGCGCGGTCGAGCCGGCGCTTGGGCGCGAAGATGCCCGGCGTATCGGCCAGGATGATCTGCACCGGCCCGTCGAGCGCGATGCCCATCAGCCGGGCGCGGGTGGTCTGCGCCTTGGCCGAGGTGATCGCCACCTTCTGCCCGACGAGCGTGTTGACCAGCGTCGACTTGCCCGCGTTGGGCGCGCCGATGACGGCGACGAGGCCACACTTTTCCGGCGAGCCTCCGGTCGTTTCGAACGGCGACGTCATGCGTATTTCCTCATGAATTCCTCGGCGGCGAGGGTCTCGGCGTCCTGCTTGGAATTCGCCGTGGCCTGGGCGCGGCCAACGTTGTGAATGGCAACCTCGACGGTGAACTGCGAGGCGTGGTCGGGACCGGTGCGTTCGACCAGCTTGTATTCGGGCATCCGGCGGCGGTTGCCCGCAGCCCATTCCTGCAGCGCGGACTTGGGGTGCTTGCGCTTGCCGGTCTTGCCCTCGAGCGTCTTGGCCCACAGGCGGCGGACCATGGCGCGTGCGGCCTCGAACCCATGGAGCATGAAGCAGGCGCCGATCAGCGCCTCCATCACGTCGCCCAGAATGTTCTCGCTGTCCTCACCGCCATCGTCGCGCGCCTGCTTGCCGAGCAGGATGTGCGGGCCAAGGCCCAGCGAGCGGGCGATCGCGGCGCAGGTGGCGCGGCTGACGAGCGCGTTGAGGCGCTGCGAGAGGCGGCCTTCGGCCTCGCTTGAATGCTCGAACAGCCATTCCGCGACGCTCAGGCCCAGGACCCGGTCGCCGAGGAACTCGAGCCGTTCGTAATTGCGTTTTTCGCCGGTGCTGCCGTGGGTGAGTGCGGCGAGCCAGAGGCTCTCGTCGCCCAGCGGTCGGTCGATCAGGTCGTTGAGAAAGGCGCGGGTGGCGTCGGTCAGCAAGGTCAGAACGTCCCGCCGATACGGTTCCAGCGCGCCGCGGTGAACCAGGTCCAGGGCAGCAGCCACTTGGCCGAGCCGTCGGTGGAGAACATCATCAGCGAGGCCTTGCCGATGAGGTTCTTCTGCGGGACGATGCCGATGCCGCCACCTTCGACCGCGGGGAAGCGGCTGTCCTGCGAATTGTCGCGGTTGTCGCCCATCAGGAACATGTGGTCCTTGGGGACGATGTAGACCGGGGTGTTGTCCTGCGCGAACGTGCCCATGTCGAGCACGTTGTAGCTTACCCCGTTGGGCAGCGTTTCACGGTACTGCGGGTAGCGGCAGGCGTCCGCGCCGCCCTTGAGCGTGGTTTCGAAGCGCGGGTCGATGCAGGGCAGGCGCATTTCGGTCTTGGCCGCGTCGATCATGTTCTGGGTGACGGGCATGACGAAATCGGCGATGCGCACCTTGGGCACGGGCTTGCCGTTGAGGATCACCTGGCCGTTGCGCATCTGGATTTCGTCGCCGGGCAGGCCGATGACGCGTTTGATGTAATCGAGATCGTTGCCCGGAGGCGCCTTGAAGATCACCACGTCGCCGCGATCGGGCTGGTGGGGGAAGATCCGGCCCGGAATGAGCGGCACGCTGAAAGGCAGCGAGTAGCGCGAGTAGCCATAAGACCACTTCGAGGCAAACAAGTAGTCCCCGATCAGGAGGCGGGGCAGCATCGATTCGCTGGGAATGTTGAACGGCGCGACGATGAAGCTGCGCAGTACGACCACGCCGAGCAGGAGCCAGAACAGGAAGGCGAAGAAATTTTCATCCTTCTTGGGCTTGTCCGCGGCCTGTGAGGCGGAGTTTGCCTTTGCCGGGTCGCTCGGCTTGCTCTCGGGTACGCTATGGGTGTCGCTCATGCCCGACCCATGTTGCCAGCCGGGCTAAAGGTCAAGAGAATTGCCGACCGACGGCTTATGGGATTCGACAAAAATTCGTTGTCGATTGGTAATAGAATCGACTTGGTTTTCCGGCATGTGGACCGCATAAGGCGCCACGAATACCGCTGCGTAGAGGAAGATGGCATGACAGACGCAATCTGGGATAAGCTTCAGGGACTCGCCAAGCCCACCCTTGTCGAGTTGTTCGAAGCCGATCCCGACCGGCTCGCACGCTTTGCGACCCGCTTCGAGCTGGGCGCCGAGGATGCGCTGGGCGAAATGCGCTTCGACTGGTCGAAGACCCACCTCGATGCCGCGCACGTCGCTGCGTTCGAGGAGCTTGCCGCGGCGATGGACTTCGACGCACGCCGCAAGGCGTTGTTCGACGGCGATATCGTCAACCCGACCGAAGGCCGCGCGGCCGAGCACACCGCCCAGCGCGGTGTTGGCAAGGAAGAGAGCGTGCAGCTCGCGGCCGAGTACCACCACAAGACCGCCGCGATCGTCGAGGCGATCCTGCGCGGGGCGATGGGCGAGGTGAAGCACCTCATCCACGTCGGCATCGGCGGTTCGGCGCTGGGCCCGGCGCTCGCGGTCGACGCGCTGGCGGGCGAGGGCGCGCTGGTCGACGTCCACGTCGTCTCGAACATCGATGGCGTCGCGCTCGAACGCGCGTTCAAGGCCTGCGATCCCAAGACCACGATGCTGGCGATCGCGTCCAAGACCTTCACCACGATCGAAACCATGACCAACGCCGAAAGCGTGATGACCTGGTTTCGCGAAAACGAGGTCGAGGACCCCTATGGGCGCGTCGTTGCGCTGACCGCGGCGCCCGAGAAGGCGATGGAGTGGGGTGTCGACGAGACGCGCATCCTGCCGTTCTCGGAAAGCGTGGGCGGGCGCTATTCGCTGTGGTCCTCGATCGGCTTCCCGGTCGCCATGGCGCTGGGCTGGCCCGACTTCGCCGAGTTCCTGGCGGGGGCTGCGGCGATGGACGAGCATTTCCGGGACGCCGACGGGATCGACAACCTGCCGCTGCGCGCGGCCTTTGCCGACCAGTACTACACGCGCCTGCGCGGGTGCCAGACCCGCGCGGTCTTCGCCTATGACCAGCGCCTGGCGCTGCTGCCCGACTATCTCCAGCAGCTCGAGATGGAATCGAACGGCAAGAGCGTGAAGGTCGACGGCTCTCAGGTCGACGGGGCGACTGCCCCGATCACCTGGGGCGGGGTGGGTACCGATGCGCAGCACGCGGTGTTCCAGCTGCTCCACCAGGGCACCAACCTCGTGCCGGTCGATTTCATCGCCTGCATCGCGCCGGGCGATGATCTGGACGAGGCGCACCACCGCATCCTGCTTTCCAACTGCTTTGCGCAAGGCGCGGCGCTGATGGCGGGCAAGGCCAGCGAGGACCCCGCGCGCGCCTATCCGGGCAACCGTCCTTCGGCGACGATCCTGCTCGACGACCTGACCCCGGCCGCGTTCGGCGCGCTGATCGCCTTCCACGAACACCGCACTTTCGCCAACGCGGTGCTGATGGGGATCAACCCGTTCGACCAGTTCGGCGTCGAGCTGGGCAAGGCCATCGCCAAGCAGATCGAGGCGGGCGGGACGACCTTCGATCCGTCGACCGAGGCGCTGCTGGCGCTGGCCGGGATTGGGTGAAGGAAAGTAGGTGGCTCAAGGGGGTAACGCCCCTTGACCCCCATACTGTCGGCCGCACCCCTCTCAGCCGACGCTGTGCGAGAGAGGTGAGGTTCGCCGTAGGGTGAGCCGGAGTGGAAAGGCCCTTGGCATCCTCGTTTGGCCGTGCCGCACGATCCCTGTCCGCAATTGCTGAAGGGCAGATTGTTTGTTAGGCAAACAATCTGCCCTTTCTCTTGGCAATCACCGGGCGCTGCCCCCATATCCCGCCCGATCCTTTCCTTCATGCGAGGCCGACCGGCCCGGAGCTGCTGAATGTCCGACTACGACTACGATCTTTTCACCATTGGCGCGGGTTCAGGCGGCGTGCGGGCGAGCCGGATCGCGGCTTCGCACGGCGCGCGCGTGGCGGTGGCCGAAGAGTATCGCGTGGGCGGGACCTGCGTGATCCGGGGCTGCGTGCCCAAGAAGATGCTGGTCTACGGCGCCCAGTTCGCCGAGGATCTGGAGCACGCCAAGCGCTTTGGCTGGGAGATCGGTGAGGCGCGGTTCGACTGGGCGACGCTGCGCGACAACGTGCTGGCCGATGTCGACCGTCTCAACGGGCTCTACACGCAGGGGCTGGACAGTGCCAAGGTCGAGGTCATCCCCCAGCGCGCGACCCTTTCGGGTCCGCACGAGGTCACGCTGGCGAACGGCGAGAAGAAGACCGCCCGGCACATCCTCATCGCCACCGGCGGGCGCCCCTTCGTGCCCAGCTTCGAGGGCAGCGAGCACGGCATCACCTCGAACGAGGCGTTTCATCTCGAGGAGCTGCCCGCGCGCGTGCTGATCGCGGGCGCGGGGTACATCGCCAACGAGTTCGCAGGCGTGTTCCACGCGTTGGGATCGAAGGTCACGATCGTCAACCGTTCGGACCAGATCCTGCGCGGCTACGACGAATCGGTGCGCGAGCGTCTGGTCCAGATTTCGCAGGCCAAGGGCATCGAATTCCGCTTCCAGGCCTCGTTCGAAAAGATCGTGAAGAACGCCGATGGCTCGCTCACCGTTTCCATGACCAACCACGATCCGATCGAGGTTGACTGCGTGCTCTTCGCGACCGGCCGCGTGCCCAATGTTGAGGGGCTGGGGCTCGAGGCGGTGGGCGTCGTCACCAACGAGCGCGGCGCCATCGCGGTGGACGCCTATGCGCGCACGAACGTTGAGGGCATCTACGCGGTGGGCGATGTGACCGACCGCGTCCAGCTTACCCCCGTCGCGATCCGCGAGGGCCATGCCTTTGCCGATACGGTGTTCGGCAACAACCCGCGCACGATCGACTACGACGCGATTCCGACCGCGGTGTTCAGCCATCCACCGATCGGCGCGGTGGGGCTGACCGAGGCCGAGGCGCGCGCGAAGTTCGGCACCTGCACGGTTTACACCAGCGAATTTCGCCCGATGAAGAACGCGCTGACGCAAAGCAGCGAACGCGCGCTCTACAAGATGGTCTGCCATGCCGAGACCGGCGTGGTGCTGGGCCTGCACATGATCGGGCCGGATTCAGCCGAGATCATGCAGGCCGCCGCGATCGCGGTGAAGGCCGGGCTGACCAAGGCCGATTTCGACGCGACCGTCGCGCTCCACCCGACGCTGGCCGAGGAACTCGTGCTGCTCAAGTGAGGCCGGGTTGGTGAGGCAAGGGTTCCGGGATGACCCGAACAGGAACGGGGCGCAAGGCAACTTGCGCCCCGTTCCTGTTCGAAGCCTGGGCGGCGATCCGCACTGGCGCTGTCCCCGAACTAGTCGGAGTAGTTTTTCGTAAAATTTAATCGAGCGATTAAAAAAGATTGACCTCGGCGCCGCGACCTGATTTTAGCTGCCCTCAACAGGCTTTCGCGCACGCTTTCGCGCACGCCACAACGGGCGGGTCACTTGCGGATCGAACCGCGAGGACGGCAACCGCCACTGCAAGGGACGTCGGATGTCAGCCAATATCGCCGAACTGGAAAAACGCCGCGCGGCCGCGAAGATGGGGGGCGGGCAGCGCCGCATCGATGCGCAGCACGCCAAGGGCAAGCTGACCGCGCGCGAACGGCTCGACGTGCTGCTCGACGAAGACAGCTTCGAGGAGATGGACCTCTACGTCGAACATGACTGCGTCGATTTCGGGATGCCCGACCAACGCATTCCGGGCGACGGGGTGGTGACCGGATCGGGTACGATCAACGGCCGGCTGGTCTATGTCTTCAGCCAGGATTTCACGGTCTTCGGCGGTTCGCTCTCGGCGCGCCACGCGCAGAAGATCTGCAAGGTGATGGACGCGGCGATGAAGGTCGGCGCGCCGGTCATCGGGCTCAACGATTCGGGCGGCGCGCGCATCCAGGAAGGGGTCGCCTCGCTTGGCGGCTATGCCGACGTGTTCCAGAAGAACGTGCTGGCCTCGGGCGTCGTGCCGCAGATTTCGCTGATCATGGGGCCGTGCGCGGGCGGGGCGGTCTACAGCCCGGCGATGACCGACTTCATCTTCATGGTGAAGGACAGCTCGTACATGTTCGTGACCGGCCCCGACGTGGTCAAGACGGTCACCAACGAAGTCGTCACGCAAGAGGAACTGGGCGGCGCGATCACCCATTCGACCAGGACCTCGGTCTCCGACCTCGCGCTCGAGAACGACATCGAGGCGCTGCTGGCCGCGCGCGACTTCATCGATTTCCTGCCTTCGTCCAACCGCGACGAAGTGCCCGAACGGCCCAGTTCCGATCCCTGGGACCGGCTCGAACCCAGCCTCGACACGATCATCCCGCCCTCGGCCAACCAGCCCTACGACATGCACGAGGTGATCCGCAAAGTGCTTGACGAAGGGGACTTCTTTGAAGTCCAGCCGCTGCACGCGGGCAACATCCTGTGCGGCTTTGGCCGGATCGAGGGGCGCACGGTGGGGGTGGTCGCCAACCAGCCGATGGTGCTGGCGGGCGTGCTCGACATCAATTCGTCGAAGAAGGCCGCGCGCTTCGTGCGCTTTTGCGATGCCTTCAACATCCCGATCATCACCTTCGTCGACGTGCCGGGCTTCCTGCCGGGCACCGATCAGGAGCATAGCGGGATCATCAAGCACGGCGCCAAGCTGCTCTTCGCCTATGGCGAGGCGACGGTGCCCAAGATCACGGTGATCACCCGCAAGGCCTATGGCGGCGCCTATGACGTCATGGCCTCCAAGCATCTGCGCGGCGATCTCAACTACGCCTGGCCGACCGCCGAGATCGCGGTGATGGGCGCCAAGGGCGCGGTCGAGATCATCTTCCGCGGGCTCGACGCCGAAGGCATCGCGGCGCGCACCAAGGAATACGAGGAGCGCTTCGCCAACCCCTTCGTGGCCGCCAGCCGGGGCTACATCGACGAGGTGATCTACCCCCAGTCGACCCGCCGCCGCATTGCGCTGGGGCTTCGCAAACTGCGCCACAAGGTGCTCGAGAACCCCTGGAAGAAGCACGACAACATTCCGCTGTAAGGCGCGAATCCCGCAGCTTTCGCCCGGTGATGCGCCATGGCGCGCGCCGGGCGGGGCACGACCGACGAACCCGGCAGAGGAACCCGGACCGCATGGAACCGACCGCGCAGACCGTCCCTGCAGGCAGCTTTGCCCGATGAACCCGCGGCGCAGCAGCCTGCTGATCTACCTTGCCGGCGTGGTGACCGGGTATCTCATCTATTTCTTCGAAGAGGCGCTGTGATGAAACTGGGCCGTTTGAACCATGTGGGCGTGGCCACGCCCGATCTCGACGCGTCGATCGCGTTCTACCGCGACGTCATGGGGGCGAGCGACATCACCGAACCGTTCGTGCTCGAAAGCCAGAAGGTGCGGGTGTGCTTCGTCAATACGCCCCGCGACAGCGGCGCGCTCGATACGCGCGGGGGCACGCAGATCGAACTGCTCGAACCCACCGATCCCGACAGCGCGGTGGGCAAGTGGCTTGCGCGCAACCCGATGGGGGGCCAGCACCACATCTGCTACGAAGTCGAGGACATTGCGCAAGCCCACGCCTGGTTCATCGCGCAGGGCAAGCGCGTGCTGGGCGAACCGCGCATCGGCGCGCACGGTACGATGATCTTCTTCGTCCACCCCAAGGACATGAACGGCCAGCTGACCGAGATCATGCAGCGCCCGGCGGGAGGGCACTGATGGCCGATGGTTTGCAAATCGCGCGCGAGGGGGACGTCGCGATCTTCACGCTCGCGCGCGAGGACCGGCTCAACGCGCTGACGCCGTCGCTGCTGATCGCGCTGCGCGAGGCGATCGAGGCGGCGCTCGCCGAAGGCGCGCGCGCGCTGGTGCTGACAGGGGCAGGGCGGGCGTTCTGTTCGGGGGCAGACCTGCAGCCCGACGGCACCGACGCGCTCTCGCCCGACCTTGGCGAAACACTGGCCGGTTCCTACAACCCGCTGGCGCGAACGCTGGCCGATCTGCCGGTGCCGCTGGTGGTCGCGGTCAATGGCCCGGCGGTGGGCGCGGGCATGGGCTTTGCGCTTGCGGGCGACATCGTGATCGCGGCGCACTCGGCCTATTTCCAGCTGGCCTTCGCCAATATCGGCCTGGTGCCCGATGCCGGGGCGACGTGGATGGTGGCCAAGTGCGTGGGCCGCGCGCGGACCATGGAAATGGCCCTGCTGGGCGACAAGATCAGCGCCAGCGATGCGCAGGCGATGGGCCTCATCGCGCGCGTGGTGGAGGATGGCTACGCGCTCGAGGAGGCCAGGGCGCTGGCCCATCGTCTCGCCAAGGGGCCGACCCAGGCGCTTGGCATGATCCGGCGCCAGGTGATCCACGCGCTCGACCACGATCTGCCCGCCAGTCTGGCGCTGGAGGCCGCCAACCAGAGCCGCGCGGGCTTCACGCAGGACTTTAGCGAGGCCGTGCAGGCCTTCCGCGAGAAGCGCCCCGCCACGTTCAAGGGATGCTGAGATGAGCGAGAAACCCGGCCTTTCGGAATGGAAGGCGCTGGCCGACAAGGAAGTGAAGGGCCGCGACCTGACCTGGCACACGCCCGAGGGCATTGCCGTCAAGCCGCTCTACACCGCCAGGGACGTCACCGCCGATCCGGGTCTGCCCGGCTTTGCCCCCTTCACGCGCGGGGTGAAGGCCTCGATGTACGCCGGGCGTCCCTGGACGATCCGCCAGTACGCGGGCTTTTCGACCGCCGAGGAATCGAACGCCTTCTACCGCCGCAACCTCGCGGCGGGGCAGAAGGGCCTTTCTGTCGCCTTCGATCTGGCCACGCACCGTGGCTACGACAGCGACCATCCGCGCGTGACCGGCGATGTGGGCATGGCGGGCGTCGCGATCGACAGCGTCGAGGACATGAAGATCCTGTTCGACGGCATCCCGCTCGACACGATGTCGGTCTCGATGACGATGAACGGCGCGGTGATCCCGTGCCTGGCCTTCTACATCGTCGCCGCCGAGGAACAGGGCGTTGCGCCCGAACAGCTGACCGGGACCATCCAGAACGACATCCTCAAGGAGTTCATGGTCCGCAACACCTATATCTACCCGCCCGAACCCTCGATGCGGATCATTTCGGACATCTTCGCCTACACCGCGCGGAACA
Source organism: Novosphingobium organovorum (assembly GCF_022832435.1). Taxonomy (GTDB): domain Bacteria; phylum Pseudomonadota; class Alphaproteobacteria; order Sphingomonadales; family Sphingomonadaceae; genus Novosphingobium; species Novosphingobium organovorum. The sequence continues at coordinate 11,899 of NZ_JALHLF010000033.1, forward strand.
TGCCGAAATTCAACTCGATCTCGATTTCCGGCTACCACATGCAGGAAGCGGGCGCGACGCAGGTGCAGGAGCTGGCCTTCACCATCGCCGACGGCATGGAATACGTGAAGTACGGCGTTGCCAGCGGGCTCGACATCGATGCCTTTGCCGGGCGGCTGTCTTTCTTCTTTGCGATCGGCATGAACTTCTTCATGGAAATCGCCAAGCTGCGCGCCGCGCGCACCTTGTGGCACCGCGCGATGACGAGGCTCGGCGCAAAGTCCGAACGCTCCAAGATGCTGCGCACCCACTGCCAGACCTCGGGCGTGTCGCTGCAGGAGCAGGACCCCTACAACAACGTCATGCGCACCACGATCGAGGCGATGGCCGCGATGCTGGGGGGCACGCAGTCGCTCCACACCAACGCGCTCGACGAGGCGATCGCGCTGCCGACCGACTTTTCCGCGCGGATCGCGCGCAACACCCAGATCGTGATTCAGGAAGAGACGGGCATGTGCAACGTCGTCGATCCGCTGGGCGGCTCCTATTACATCGAGGCGCTGACGCAGGAACTGGTCGACAAGGCCTGGGAAATCATCGAGCGGGTCGAGGCCGAGGGCGGCATGGCCAAGGCGGTCGCCGCGGGCTGGCCAAAGGCGATGATCGAGGAAGCCGCCGCGGGCCGCCAGGCGCGCGTCGACAAGGGCGAAGACGTGATCGTGGGCGTCAACAAGTATCGCCGGGAGGCCGAAGACGCGATCGAGACACTCGAAGTGGACAACGCCAGGGTGCGCGAAAGCCAGATCGCGCGTCTCGCCAAGGTCCGGGCCGAGCGCGATGAGGCCGCCTGCAAGGCCGCGCTCAAGGCGCTGACGCACGGCGCGCGGGGTCAGGGCAACCTGCTCGCGCTGGCGGTAGAGGCGGCCCGCGCGCGCGCGACGCTGGGTGAAATCTCGCTGGCGATGGAAGAGGTGTTCGGCCGCCACGGCACCGTGCCGAGCCCGGTCAAGGGCGTCTACGGTTCGGCCTATGCCGATGATGCGCGTTACCGCCAGGTGCGCGATGGGGTGGAGGCCGTGGCCCGGCGGCTGGGCCATGCGCCGCGGCTGTTCGTTGCCAAGATGGGGCAGGACGGGCACGATCGCGGTGCCAACGTGATCGCCTCGGCCTTTGGCGACATGGGGTTCGAGGTGGTCTCCGGCCCCTTGTTCCAGACCCCCGAGGAGGCCTGCCGCATGGCGCTCGACCACGATGTCGAGGTGGTCGGGGCGTCCTCTCTCGCGGCCGGACACAAGACGCTGATCCCGCAGCTGATCGAGCACTTGCGCGAGGCCGGGCGCAGCGACGTCAAGGTGGTCGCAGGCGGGGTGATCCCGCCGCAGGACTACGATTTCCTCAAGCAGCGCGGCGTCCAGGGCATCTATGGCCCCGGCTCGAACGTGGTCGAATGCGCGGCCGACGTGCTGCGTCTGCTTGGCCACAACATGCCGCCCGCCGACGAGGCGCTGGAACTGGCCCGTTAGGCGCGGCCGGACCGAGGCGGAACAGGGAAGCGAGACAGATCATGACTCTGGGATTTTCAGTGGAGTCGCTCCTGCCGCTGGCGCGGGTCGAAGGGCCCTTGCGCATGGGGCTGGTGCGCGTGCCGCTGAGCGAATGGCGCGATCCCGAGCCTGATCTCGCCGCGCGCCGCGCCGTGCTCGATGCCTGCCCCGAGGCGGTGATGGTGCGCCCCGAAGCCGAGCCGGCGATTGCCGAACTGGCGGATATCCTGGGCGTGTCGGGCGGGCTGGATGCCTGCACGCGCGCAATGTGGGAGGACCTGTGCCTTCTCGTGCAGGAGGCGCCGGGCGCGCCGTTCCGGCTGGCTGCGGGCGCGGTCGCCTTTCCCACCGACTGGCACCTGCCTGAGAAGATGGGGCAGGGCGTGGGCGCGATCCACACCCCGATCCAGGGCTATGCCGAGGCGCTCGAGGCCGGGGTCGAGCGTTTTCTCGACGGGTTGCAGTCGTTCAACCTGTTCGGGCGGACGAACGCCTTCGTGGTGGCCTCGGACGCCCTGCGCTATCTCCCCAAGGACAGCGTCGAAGCGCGCTTTGCCCATGTAACCCCCGAAAACGCCGGGGAAACCCTCTACGTGCGGTGCGAACGCGAGGTGCTGCGGCGGCTGCCGCGATCGCGCGCGATCGTGTTCACCATCGGCATCTATCGCACGGCGCTGGGGCGCCTTGGTGATGATGCCGTCGCGCGCATTGCGCGCAGTGTTGCCGGTTTCGGTGGCTTGGAACTGGAACGAAGGGGCGCACCGCAGTATGGAGCGGCCTTGAGTGCCTACGCGCGGCAGCGTGAAGAGGCCCGGGCCGTACAAGGATGACACTGACAATGACCACCGCCCCCCAGAGCGACCCCCGCAACGACTGGACGCGCGAGGAAATCGCCGCGCTGTTCGACCTGCCGTTCACCGAGCTGGTCTTTCGCGCTGCCGAAGTTCACCGCGCCAACCACCGGCCGAACGAGGTTCAGCTTTCCACGCTGCTCTCGATCAAGACCGGCGGGTGCCAGGAAGACTGCGGCTACTGCTCGCAGTCGGTCCACGCCAACAGCGGCGTGAAGGCGACCAAGCTGCTGGGCGTGTCCGAAGTGCTTCAGCGCGCGGCGCAGGCCGCCGACCAGGGTTCGACCCGCTTCTGCATGGGCGCGGCCTGGCGCAACCCCAAGGACCGCGACATGCCCGCCATCATCGAAATGGTGAAGGGCGTGCGCGCGATGGGCATGGAAACCTGCATGACGCTGGGCATGCTGACCCCCGAGCAGGCGCAGATGCTCGCCGAGGCGGGGCTCGACTACTACAACCACAACATCGACACCTCGCCCGAGCGTTATGACGAAGTCATCACCACGCGCACGATGGACGATCGCCTCGACACGCTTTCGAACGTGCGCATGGCGGGCATGAACGTGTGTTCGGGCGGGATCGTGGGCATGGGTGAGACCCGCGCCGACCGGGTCGGCTTCGTCCATACGCTGGCCACGCTGCCCGATCATCCGCAGTCGGTTCCGGTCAACGCGCTGGTCCCGGTCAAGGGCACGGTGCTGGGCGACATGCTGGCCGATACCCCGCTTGCCAAGATCGACGATGTTGAATTCGTGCGCACCGTCGCGGTGGCGCGCATCACCATGCCCAAGTCGATGGTGCGTCTGTCGGCAGGGCGCGAATCGATGTCCGAGATGACCCAGGCGATGTGCTTCATGGCGGGCGCCAACTCGATCTTCACCGGCGACACGCTGCTCACCGCCCCCAACGCGGGCGACGACAGCGACCTGGCGATGTTCGCGCGTCTGGGCATCAAGCCCATGGCGATCAGCGAGACCGCAGCCGAGGTCGAAGCCAGCCGGATGCCCAAGGGCTGCGCCAAGCTGGAAGCGGCCGAGTGATCCTGACGGCACTCGTCCTCGCTGCCGCGGCGGCACCCGACTGCGCCTCGGTCAAGGGCGCGCTCGGGCAGGACGAGTGCCGGCTGGCGCAGTCGATGGCGCTCGACCCCGCGCCCGACTGCGACCGGCGACTGACCCAATTCGACATGAACGTGTGCCGCTACCGCGAATACCTCAAGGCCGACATCGCGCTCAACCAGACCTGGAGCCAGCTGGCGGCGCGTTGGGGGAAGGACAGCGCCGTCTACGCCAAGGCGCTGATCGCCCAGCGGGCCTGGCTGACCTACCGCGATGCGCAATGCGCCATCTGGGAGACCGCCTACGAAGGGGGCTCGATAGTCCCGCTGGTGGTCAACGATTGCCGCACCGAGCTGACCAGGAGCCGCATCGCCACGCTCCAGCCCCTGCTGGAGGAGCATTGATGCGCCGTTATCGGCTTTGCACGTTTTTTGTTGGCTGATCGGTTGACCGCGCGGCGCCGTTGCGGCGCGTGGTGGGCGTTTGGCTTGGGAAGTTGGAGGGAACGAGGTTGTTCAAGAAGATCCTGATCGCAAACCGGGGCGAAATCGCCTGCCGCGTCATCAAGACCGCGCGGCGCATGGGCATTGCGACGGTGGCCGTCTACTCCGATGCCGACGCCCAGGCGCCGTTCGTCAAGATGGCGGACGAGGCGGTTCACATCGGTCCTTCACCCGCAGCCGAAAGCTACCTTGTGGCCGACAGGATCATCGCCGCGTGCAAGCAGACCGGCGCCGAGGCGGTCCATCCGGGTTACGGCTTCCTGTCCGAGCGCACCGCCTTTGCCGAAGCGCTGGCAAAGGAGAACATCGCCTTCGTCGGCCCGCCGCCGGGCGCGATCGCGGCGATGGGCGACAAGATCGAATCCAAGAAGCTGGCCAAGGCCGCGGGCGTCAACGTCGTGCCGGGCTATGTCGGCGTGATCGAGGATACCGAACACGCGGTGCGGATTTCCGCCGAGATCGGCTATCCGGTGATGATGAAGGCCTCGGCCGGGGGTGGGGGCAAGGGGATGCGCCTTGCCTGGTCCGAGAAGGACGTGCGCGAAGGCTTCGAGATGACCCGGCGCGAAGGGCTCAATTCCTTCGGCGATGACCGCGTGTTCATCGAGAAGTTCATCGAAAACCCGCGCCACATCGAAATCCAGATCCTGGGCGACAAGCACGGGACCATCCTCTACCTCAACGAGCGCGAATGCTCGATCCAGCGCCGGCACCAGAAAGTGGTCGAGGAAGCGCCGTCGCCTTTCGTCAGCCCCGAAATGCGCAAGGCCATGGGCGAGCAGTGCGTCGCGCTCGCGCGTGCGGTGGACTACCATTCGGCGGGTACGGTCGAACTGATCGTCTCGGGCGCGGACCCGACGGGGCAATCGTTCTACTTCCTTGAGATGAACACCCGGCTTCAGGTCGAGCATCCAGTGACCGAGGCGATCACCGGCATCGATCTGGTCGAACAGATGATCCGCGTCGCCTATGGCGAGAAGCTGGCCCTGACGCAGGAGGACGTCAAGCTCGAGGGCTGGGCGATCGAGAACCGCGTCTACGCCGAGGACCCCTATCGCGGCTTCCTGCCCTCGACCGGGCGGCTGGTGCGCTACAACCCGCCGGTCGACGGCTGGAGCGACGATGGTGCCGCCAACGGGCGACGCGGGATCGAGGGTATCCGCGTCGACGACGGGGTCTACGAGGGCGGTCAGGTCTCGATGTTCTATGATCCGATGATCGCCAAGCTGGTGACCTGGGGCGAGACCCGCGACGAGGCGGCCGACAAGCAGATCGCCGCGCTCGACGCCTTCGAGATCGAGGGGCTGGGCCACAATATCGATTTCCTCTCCGCGCTCATGCAGCACCCGCGCTTCCGCTCGGGCGAACTGACCACGGGCTTCATCGCCGAGGAATACCCCGAGGGTTTCCACGGAGCGCCCGCCTCGGCCGCGCTCAAGGCGCAGCTCGCGGCGGTGGCCGCGTTCGTCTCTGCCGCGCGTGCGGACCGGGCGCGCCGGGTCGACGGGCAGCTGGCCGGGCCGCTCGAACCGCCGGGTGAATGGACCGTCACCATCGACAAGGAGCCCTTCGCGGTCGTGGTCGAGGAAGACGCGATCAGGGTGAACGACGTCGAAGTCGCGATGGAACTCGAATACACGCCGGGCGATCGCTTCATCGATGCCGACATCGACGGCGAGGCGATCGCGATCAAGATTGCGCCGACCCGGACCGGGCTGACGATGACCACGCGCGGGGCAACCCACCGGGTCGATTGCCTGCCCACGCGGCTTGCCAGGTACACCGCGCATATGATCGAGAAGGTGCCGCCCGATCTGTCGCGCTTCCTGATCTGCCCGATGCCCGGACTGCTCGTCTCGCTCGACGTCGCCGAAGGCGATGCGGTCGAGGTGGGCCAGCCGCTCGCGGTGATCGAGGCGATGAAGATGGAGAACATCCTGCGCGCCGAGAAGGCGGGCACGGTCAAGGCGATCAGGGCCCGTGCGGGCGAGAGCCTGGCCGTCGACACCGTCATCCTCGAGCTGGAATAGGCACGAGAGCAGGCGGCTTCCCGTTGCGCAGCGCGGGTTCCCCTCGCGGGGGGCGCGCTGTAGCCGGGGGGCGCAGGGCCGATGTTGAGACGGGGAAGTATGGACGAAGATTTCGCGAGCCTGCTCGAAGGGCTCACGCCTGCCGGGCGCGGGGAGAGTGGTGGCTGGACGGGGCTCGTTCCCGAAAGCTGGCTGCAGGGGCGCACGGCCTATGGCGGGTTCACCTCGGCGCTTGCGCTGGAATTGGCGCGCCGCGCCTTGCCCGAGCCGATGCCGCTCGCCTCGGCGCAGTTTGCGATGATCGCGCCGCTCGCCGGTCCGATCGAAGGGCAGGCGCGGATCGTGCGGCAGGGGCGCAACGCGACCTGGGTCACCGCGCAGTTGGGCAACGCCAGAGGTTGCGGTTTCATCGCCAATTGCGTGTTCATGCACCCGCGTGAAAGCGCGCTGGCGATTGCGGGTTACGCCCCGCCACCGGGCGTGGTTCCGGTGGCCGAAGCGCCTGCGCTCGATGTCGGGCACTTGCCGTCCTTCATGGAGCGCCACTTCTCGGTGCGTGAGGCGCTGCCCGGCGGGAGCGAGGCGGACTTGTGCTGGTGGGTCCGGCTCAACCACCGCGAAGGCCTGTCGGGCGAGGTCGAGGCGGTCCTGGTGGGCGACGCGTTGCCGCCCGCGGTCTTGCCGCATCTGCCCAGGGGGACGCCGGTCAGTTCGATGCAATGGCATGTCAACCGGCTCGGCGCCGATGCGGTGCCCGCCGACGACTGGTGGCTGATCCGTTCGACCAGCCGCCATTGCGCGCAGGGGCTGGCGAGCGAGGACATCGTGCAGTGGGGCGCGAACGGCGCGCCGGTGATCGCCGGGGTGCAATCGGTCGCAGTCTTCGGCTAAGGCGTGTTCGGCGCACGCAAGGGGCGCGCAGGCGCCCCTTGCGTCAAGCGTGGGGTCAGTCGACCTCGGCGTCGATCGAGGCGAGCGTGCCGCTCAGGATCGGCTTCAACACCGTGAAGGCGACGAGGCCGATGGCCGCCGCGCCGACGTGGATCATCCAGAACGCCTCGGTCGAGATGCTTGAATAGAGCCCGCCGATCACGCCCACCGCGTAATTGGTGGCGACGAAGGCGAGGTAGTAGATGCCCACCACCGTCGCGTTGAGCGCGCGCGGGGCGACCTTGGTGAACAGCGCCAGGCTGACCGGCATGATGATCGCAAAACCGATACCGTTGAGCGTGTGGAACAGCAGCGGCAGCACGAGGCTGATCTTGTGCGGCCCGTCACTCGCGGCGGCGGCGACGAGGCACAGCGAACCGGCGACGGTGAACACCGATCCGATCGCCATCTTGGCCAGATCGTCGGGTTGCCAGCCGTAGCGGCGCTCGAACAGCTTCCAGAACACCGCGACGGCAACGAGCATGAAGAAGGACACCCCCGCGTCGATCCCCACCAGCCAGGTCGAGGGCATGGCAAAGCCGAACAGCGTGAGGTCGAAGCGGGCATCGCCCCAGACCAGATAGACGTTGCTGATCTGCTGGTTGGGCAGCAACGAGACCGCCAGCACCGGCACCAGCACGGCGAGCGCGGCGAGGCGAGGCAGGTCCTTGCGCGAAAACGCGCCGACATGGCCCGATTTCTGCGCCGCCTGGCGCGCCTTGCCGCGCGGGGCGTCCTTGGGCAGCCAGGGCAGGGCGATGACGTAGACGATGAGGCCAAGCGCCATGACCACGCCGGCAGCGCCAAAGCCCCAGTGCCAGCCCACCCGCTGGCCCAGCGTGCCGGTGATCGGCGGGGCGATGATGACCGAGACGTTGATCGCGATGTAGAACAGCTGGAACGCCATCGCGCGGCGCATGTCCGAAGGCTTGTAGAGTTCGCCGACCTGGCTGGCGATGTTGCCCTTGAACAGGCCGACGCCGACGATGAGCGCGAGCAGCGCGAAGAGGAACGCGCCCTGGATCGCCATCAGGAAATGGCCAAGCGCCATGATGATCCCGCCCGCGACGAGCGTGGCGCGTCGGCCCAGCAGCCGGTCGGCGATGAGCCCGCCGAAGATCGGGGTGAGGTAGACGAGGCTGGTGTAGGTTCCGAAGATTTCCGAGGCGAGCGGCTGGCCTTCAAGCCCGTTGAACCAGTGCTTCTGCAACCAGCCAAGGCCGATGACGGTGTGAAACTGCGCGGGCAGGAGCAGGTACTGCGTCATGTAGAGCACGAGCAGGGTCTGCATCGAATAGTACGAAAAGCGCTCGCACCCCTCGACCGCAGAAAGGAACGCCAGCCCCTTGGGGTGGCCGAAAAAGGCCTTGTCGGCGTGGAGCGGGTCGTGGGGAAGGGTGATCTCGGGGGAAGCTTCGGATGCGGTCATGCGGGAGAGGCTCGCGTAACTTTGTTATGGTTGCAAGAACCATTACCAAAGTTTGGCGTAATGTCATGTGAACCGCACGCCTGCGGCCTCCGGTCTGGCTGGGGGGGGGGGCGGTGGCGGCGAAGAGGCGGCAGGCCGTGGGGACCTGCCGCCCTGTGCCGGCCGCAGTCTGGGGGGACTCGCTTCGGGAGTGTGGGGTGGTCCCGGCCGCACGATCGTGTCCTCTAAGGACGCCCCCAGAATAGGCCGCCAGCATGACATTGGCCTGTCACGCGTCGCGCCTGGCGATCATCCGTCGCACGTCCGGCCCGTTTCATCGCCTTTGGCGCGTAGTCGCGGGGGGACTTTGGGCCGCCGTGCCGCAGGCGCCGCGCCGATCAGGCCGAAACGCGCGCCAGCTCGAGGTCGAGGAACGCAGCGACGTCGTCGAGCGCGACGCTCTTGTCGAGGTAGGTCCGGCCGATCCCGCGCATCAGCAGGAAGGGCAGCGTGCCCGCGTCCATTTTCTTGTCGTGCAGCATGTGGCGCACCAGCGTCTCGCCGTTGCAGCCAAGCTCCAGCGCGGCGATCGAGGCGGGCAGGCCGACGGCGGCGATGTGTGTGGCAACGCGCTCGGCCTCGGCGCTGTCCATCAGTCCCAGCCGGGCCGAGTAGCGCGCGGCGAGGACCATGCCCAGCGCAACGCCCTCACCGTGGAGCAGGCGGCTCGAAAAGCCGGTCTCGGCTTCGAGCGCGTGGCCGAAGGTGTGGCCAAGGTTGAGCAGCGCGCGCTTGCCGGTGGTCTCGAACTCGTCCTCGGCAACGATCCGCGCCTTGGCGGCGACCGAATGGGCAACGGCAGTCTCGCGAAAACGCGGCTCGCCGTCGAGCATGGCGGCGGCGTTATTCTCGCACCAGGTGAAGAAGTCGGCATCGTCGATCAGCCCGTACTTCACCACTTCGGCATAGCCGGCGAGAACTTCGCGGCGGGGCAGGGTATCGAGCACGGCGAGGTCGGCGAGCACGAGCGAGGGCTGGTGGAACGCGCCGACCAGGTTCTTGCCCGCAGGCGTGTTGATCGCGGTCTTGCCGCCCACGCTCGAATCGACCTGGGCCAGCAGTGTCGTTGGCACCTGGATGAACTTGCACCCGCGCTTGAGCACGGCGGCGCAAAATCCGGTGAGGTCGCCGATCACGCCGCCGCCCAGCGCGATGATGTGATCGCCGCGCTCGACTTCGTGTTCGAGCAGCCAGTTGACGCTGGCGGCCAGTTCGTCCCACGACTTGGTCTGTTCGCCCGCGGGCAGGATACGCCACAGCGGGATGTGCCCGGCGGCGCGCAGCGAGGCTTCGACCGCATCGCCCCAGGCGGCGTGGACGTTTTCGTCGGTGATGATCGGCACGCCCTGCTTGCGCAGAAGACCGGCGCACTGCGCCGCGATATCGCGCACGAGACCGGTGCCCACGCGCACCTCGTAAGGACGCCCTGCGATGTTGACCGGGATCACTGCCATTGGGATAGTTCCTGCAAGACCTTGTTGATTGTCTGGATCAGCGGCCCGGTGCCCGACAGGATGTGGATCGGGGCCTGGGCGTAGAAGGGGCGGCGGGTTTCGCGAAGGCGTGAGAGGATTTCGCGCGGGTTCCCGTCGCGCAGTAGCGGGCGGTTGTCCTTGCGCGCGGTCCGCTCGACCAGCGTGTCGAGCTCGCTGTCGAGCCAGATCGTCACCGCCTTGTCGAGGATCAGCGCGCGAGTCTCGTCGTTGACGAAGGCGCCGCCGCCCGTGGCGATGACGATGCAGCCCTTGTTCTCGGCCATGAGGCGGGCGATCACGCGCCGTTCGCCGTCGCGGAAGAACCCTTCGCCGTAAGCTTCGAAGATTTCGGGAATGGTCATCTGGGCCGAACGCTCGATCTCGTCGTCGGCGTCGACGAAGCTGCATTCGAGGATGGAAGCCAGTCGCTTGCCCACGCTCGACTTGCCCACGCCCATCATTCCGACCAGCACGATCGGTCGATCGAGCCGTCGGGCGAGGGCCGTTATCTCCTGTGGAGAAAAGCGTGTCTGTTGAACGTCCATTGCCCCACCGCCTATAGTTGCGCTAGGTCGCAGCGCAAGCATCGGTGAAGGAAGACGAGTGACGATTGGAATGCGGGGACGTCTGGCACTGGGACTGATCGCGCTGGCTGCCGCCGCCGTACTGGCCATCGCCTGGATCGGGGCGGGGCCCAAGCCGGTTGAAGATCAGGTCATTCCCGTCGCCGTTCCGGCGGTGTCGCAATGAGGGCGGCCGTTCTTCTGGCCGGTGCGGCGCTGACGCTGACGTCGGCCTGGGCGGTGGCGCAGGATGCGCCGGAATCGCTCCTTCCCAAGATGTTCCAGGACCCCGCGCCCACGCAGAGCGCCGCGCCCCGGCCCAGGCCGAGCCCGGTACGCCGCCCCGCGACGCCTGCGGTGAGCGCGGCTCCGGCCACTTCGGCGAGCGCCACGCCGGTCGTTCAGGCCCTGCCGCAAGCCGTGGCCAGCGACGCGCGAAGCGATGCGGCTGCGGGTACGGCCGACAGCGGGCTTCATCTCACCCGCCTGCCCACGATCGAGGAACTGGCGAAAATGTCGCCCGAAGACTTCGAGAGCCTGATCGGGCGCAAGGTCGAATTCGACATGCCGCCTCAGGCGCGCCGGGCGATGAGCGCGGTGGGGGTCTTCGATTCGAGCGAAGGTGGCCTTGCCAGCGATTCTCTGGCGCGCGCGAACGCCGATCTGGTGCGCCTGGCGCTGGCGGGCGACAAGGGGCGGCTGGTCTCGCGCTGGGGGCACATTGCGCTGCGCCGCGCGCTGCTGTCGCGCTTGAGCGCGCCGCCGGGGATGAGCCCGCAGGATTTCCTCGCGCTGCGCGTCGCGCTGCTGTTGCGCATGGGCGAATACGACGCCGCGCGGGCGCTGCTTCAGGGCATCGACATCGCCAACTATTCGCCCGCCATCGTCGACCAGACGCTGGCGGTCTATCTGGGCACGGCGGACATGACCGGGATCTGTCCGGTGATGGCCACGCAAGGTTCGCTGCGCGACGACAGCGAGTGGGACGCTGCACGCGCCATCTGCGAGGCCTATCGTGGCAACAGCACGTCGGCGCTCTCGCGGCTCGATCGCGACATGCGCAAGGGCGACATGCCGCGCATCGACGTGCTGCTCGCGCAGCGTTACGCAGGCGCGGCCGGACAGTCGCGCCGTGCGGTGACGATCGAGTGGGACGAGGTCAAGGACATGACCCCCTGGCGCTACGCGCTGGCGCGTGCGGTCGGTATCGCGCCGCCCGCCTCGCTGATGAAGCCGAACGCGCAGCGCTATGACGCGGTGACCGCGCTGGCGCCGATGGTCGGGCTGGAGAAGCGGGCCGGTGCAGCCTCGCGCGCGGCGCAGAGCGGCGTGCTCTCCAACGCGGCGCTGGTCGATCTCTACGCCCAGCTCTACGCCGATCCCGATACCGGAGACACCTGGCAGGGCCGCGCCGAACAGCTGCGCGATGCCTATTCGCTGACCGCCAGCGCGGACCGCATCGCGGCCATGCGCAGCCTGTGGTCGGACCTCGGGCGCAGCGGCAATGCCTATGGCGGCGCGGTGCTGACGGCGGCGGCCGCCGCGCGTATCCTGCCCAGCGCCGATCTCGCGTCCGACGCGCCCGATCTGATCGGCTCGATGCTCTCGGCCGGGTACGACGCCAACGCCGCGCGCTGGTCGCGCGTGGTCGAGCGCGGGTCCAGGGCCTGGGCGCTGATCGCGCTTTCCGCACCGAGCGGGGCGAACGCGGCGAGCAAGGGCGATGTCGACAGCTTCGTCAATGCGGACGACAGCGCGGGCAAGCGCCAGGCGGGCTTCCTCGTCGCCGGGCTGGCCGGGCTGGGGCGTCTGCCGCGTTCGACCGCGATGAGCTATTCGAATGACCTGGGCCTTGTGCTCGATGGAGAGACGCGCTGGACCCGTGCGATCGACGCCGCGGCCGATCGCGGCGATGCGGCTTCGGTGGTGATTCTTGCCGGATTCGGCATGCAGGGCAGCAGGTGGCAGCGCATGACGCCGCGCTATCTGTTCCACATCGTCGCGAGCCTCGACAAGGTCGGGATGGGCGCGGAGGCGCGGATGATCGCGGCCGAGGCGATCGCGCGCACGGGATGATTCGGTCAGCCAGGGCCTGCGCCCCGGCGCTTGCGATCGCGCCCTGCGCATGACCGCGCAGGGCGAGGACCCGGTCGAGGCCTTTCTGGCCATGATGGCCGCCGAACGCGGCAGCGCGGCCAATACCCTGGCCGCCTACCGGCGCGATCTGGAAAGCGCGCGCGAGGCGCTGGGACCGCTGGCCGAGGCGCAAGGGCCAGCGTTGGCCTCACTGGGCGAACGCTGGTCGAGCCTGTCGCCCGCTTCGCTGGCGCGCAAGTGTTCGGCGCTGCGCCAGTTCTACGGTTTTCTGGTCGAAGAGGGGCTGCGCGCGGACGATCCTTCGCCCGCGCTGCCCCGGCCGCGCACGCGCCGGCCCTTGCCGCGCCTGCTCTCGCGCGGGGATGTTGCGCGCTTTCTCGAACGGGCAGAGGAAGAGGCGCGGGGGGACAGCGCTCCGGCGGTGCGCCTGCTGGCGCTGCTCGAACTGCTTTACGGTTCGGGCCTTCGCGCGACCGAACTGGTGTCGCTGCCGGTCGCCGCCGTGCCGCGCGATGCGCCGTTCCTCCATGTCACCGGCAAGGGCGGGCAGCAGCGGATGGTTCCGGTCAGCACGCGCGCGCGCCATGTCCTGTCGCGCTGGCTGGCGCTGCGCGGCGCGGGGGGCGCTTCGAAGTTCCTGTTTCCCTCGAGCGGGGCGAGCGGGCACCTGACGCGCGTGCGTCTGTTCCAGCTGCTGCGCGAACTGGCGCTGCGAGCCGGACTCGATCCCGAACGGGTGTCGCCCCATGTCCTGCGCCACGCCTTTGCGACTCACCTGCTCGAAGGGGGGGCGGACCTGCGCGTCTTGCAGACGCTGCTTGGCCATGCCGATATCGCGACGACCGAGATCTATACCCATGTCGACAGCGCGCGGCTGGTCGAACTGGTCAACGCGCGCCATCCGCTGGCGCGCGGGGGTGATTGACGGGGAAGGGCGGGGCGACAGGTCCGGGTGCGCGGGTGTCGCCAGGGGCCGGACAAGGCCACGAATTGCGTCTTCGGCTGTAAGAATTCTCGACAGTTCTTCGCTGTGCGCGGTTATCTTCGCCGCGCTGTCCGCGCTGCCTTGAGAATCTGGTCAGTGCTTTGAAATTGCTGAAAATATGTCCGAATTTTGGACTTTTACGCAAAAGGGGCGGCAGGTTGCCCTGCCGCCCCTCGAAACTGGTCGACTGACGCTGTCAGCCGCGAAGGCTATTAGCCGTTCGCGTTCTCGAGCGTGGTCGAGGTCTTCTCGAAGGTCGAGGTCAGCTGCGTGCCGAGGCCCTGCATGGCGGCGATGGCGGCAACGGCGATGAGGGCGGCGATGAGGCCGTATTCGATCGCGGTGGCGCCAGCTTCGTTGCGGCGCAGCTTGTTGAGGAACTTCATGGAATGTCTCCTGATGAAAAGCAGTCTGTGTGTACCCGGTCCGTCCCGCGTCAGCCTCGCTTCGGCGTTTCGGACAACCTGTTTTCTAGGTTGCAAGAGTTGAAAAAGGCTTAAGTCGTCTGGGCCTCAGTTGCCCGAAATCGCGTTCGAGGTTTTGGAATCGACGTTGTCCCACATGGCGATCGTCTTGTCGGCCACGCCCTGGATGGCGATCACGATCACCAGCACGACCATTGCGAGGATGACGCCGTACTCGACCGCCGAGCTCGCGCGCGTGTCGCGGCAAAGCGATTGCATTGTCTTGATGGGATCCGCCATTGTCGCCTCGCCAAATTGCGCAATGGCGGTGAAAATTCCGCATCGGTCTTAAGGAGTGATTAAATGGGTGGGCGCACGTGGCAAAAAACCTGACACCTTTGCTGGTCGTGGCGGTGGCGCTGGTGGCGCCGGACGGGCGGATTCTCCTGCAGAAACGGCCCGCGCACACTATGCATGGCGGCCTATGGGAATTTCCCGGTGGCAAGGTCGATCCCGGCGAAAGCGCCGAGCAGGCGGCCGTGCGCGAGATGGAAGAGGAGCTGGGGGTTGTCCTTAAGCCTGAGGATCTCGTGCCGGTGGGGTTCGCCAGCGGCGCTCTGGGCGCGGATACTGAGGAGGGGTCTTCACAGGAGCGCTCGCCCATGCGCGGGATCGTGATCCTGCTCTATCTCTGCCGCAGCTGGCAGGGCGTGCCCGCGCCGCGCGAAGGGGGCGAGGCGGGGTGGTTCGAATCGCAGGCGATCGCCGATCTGGCCATGCCCCCGCTGGACTACCCGTTGGCGAGCGCGCTGAAAGTACGGCTTTCTGCCGATTTTGAAAAAAGTCACGAATTAGGCGTTGACCGGGTGCGATTCCCTTTCTAAAGGCGCCTCTCCAACGCGCCCGTAGCTCAGCTGGATAGAGCATCAGACTACGAATCTGAGGGTCGGACGTTCGAATCGTTCCGGGCGCACCACTTTTCTCCGAGTGGTCATTTGGTTGGAAATACGGAGAAAAATGTGCATGCGCGCCCGTAGCTCAGCTGGATAGAGCATCAGACTACGAATCTGAGGGTCGGACGTTCGAATCGTTCCGGGCGCACCACTTTTCTCCGAGTGGTCATTTGGTTGGAAATACGGAGAAAAATGTGCATGCGCGCCCGTAGCTCAGCTGGATAGAGCATCAGACTACGAATCTGAGGGTCGGACGTTCGAATCGTTCCGGGCGCACCACTTTTCTCCGAGTGGTCATTTGGTTGGAAATACGGAGAAAAATGTGCATGCGCGCCCGTAGCTCAGCTGGATAGAGCATCAGACTACGAATCTGAGGGTCGGACGTTCGAATCGTTCCGGGCGCGCCATTCACACACCAGACGCGAAAAGGGCCGTCTTCCGATCGGAAGAGCGGCCCTTTTCGCGTCTGGCCATCCCGTTTTCAGGCGTGCCTGGCGCGATTGCTCTTGGGGCATCGCTCTTGGGGGGAGGTGCAGGCGTGGCCGTGAAAGAGCCCCGCCTGCGCGCGCAAGGTCAGGCCCCGGCGACCGCCACCGATTTTTCGGTCGGGGGTTCGTGCGGGTGGCGCAGGAAGCCTTGCGAGAGGCCGTGGTAGAGCTTGGTCTTGCACACCAGCTTGGCCGAGGCATCGGCGATGATCGCGGTCAGGAACAGCGGCAGGATCATGCCGCGATTCGCCGTCGTCTCCATCAGGATGATGACCGCGGTGAGCGGCGCGCGCACGACGCCGACGAAATAGCCGGTCATGCCCAGCAGGATCACCGCCGGGGTGGGATCGTCGGGGAAGGCGAAGCTGAGCAGCTCTCCAAAGCCCGCGCCCACCGAGAGCGAAGGCGCGAAGATGCCCCCCGGAGCGCCCGAGACAGCGGTCGCTGCTGTGGCCAGGAACTTGGCGAGACCGAACCAGGCCGAAGGCATGTGCTCGCCCTCGACCATCATCTTGGTGGTCTCGTAGCCCGTTCCCCAGGTCGATCCGCCGGTCAGCACGCCGACCACCGCGACCACCAGGCCGCAGCAGAACGCGGCGATGACCGGGCGGCTGCGGATGGTCTGGAACAGCGGGTGCTGGCTGCGCGCGAAGGAGAGCATGATGCGTGCGAACAGGCCGCCTGCAATGCCGCCCAGGATGCCCGCGACCGGCGTGATGATCAGCACCGAGGAGACCTTGAGCGTGTCGCGCATGACGCCGAAATAGACATAGTCACCCGCGAGCCCGAGGCTGACGAGACCCGAGATGACCACCGCGCCCATGACCAGCACCGCGACGCGCTGTTCAAAGGCTGAAGCCAGTTCCTCGATCGCGAAGGCGACCCCTGCGAGCGGCGTGTTGAACGCCGCCGCGACGCCCGCGGCGCCACCGGCGATGAGCACGCCCGCGGTTATCGGCACGCGCAGCACCTTGTGGCAGGCGACCATGATCGCGGCCGAAATCTGCACGGTGGGGCCTTCGCGACCGACCGATCCGCCCACCAGCAGCATGCCGATGGTCAGCACCAGCTTCATGAACGCGGTGGGCAGCGAGAGCAGGCGCGAATAGGCAAGGTCGAGGTCCTCGCTCGCGGCCATGACCTGCGGGATGCCCGAGCCGCTCGCCGCGGGCCAGAAGCGGCGCGTCGCCCACACGACTGCGGCGAAGACGAAGGGGGTGAGGATCAGCGTGAAGTAGAAGTAGTGCGCCTGGAAATGGGTGAAGGCTTGCTGCGCCTTGTCGCCGGCCCAGGCGAAGACCATCGCGATCAGGCCGAGCAGGATGGCGCCTATTGCCGAGGCGACGCGCCGGCGGGCGAGGATCAGCGAGGAGTCGAAACTGTGGGGGGTGTGAAGGAATTGTCTCAGTCGCGAGGGCAGCGTCAACGGAAAGTCCAATCGGGTTACGAAGCACGAGCGGTGGGTGATGGAGGGCGCCCATCGCAAGTTCCTGCCCGGACGTCGCGGCGCTCTAATGCTCCCAATGCGCGATGAATCGCAAGGATTTTCCCCGATTTTTGCCTTTCGGGGCCAGGGGCTGTTTCTGGCTGGCAGCAAAAAGGGTCGGAAATGCCAAGCATTTCCGACCCTTTACGTAGACAAATGGCGCGTGAGCCGTCGTCCGGTATCAGTTCGTGGCGGCGGGCGCCTCGGGAGCCGGCGGCGTGGCGCCGTCGGCCGGAGTCGCGCCCGGAGCGGGCGGGGTGACACCCACGGCCTTGTAGAAGGCGTCGGCGGTCATGCCGATGGCCAGCGTGCCGTCGGGCATGAGGCCGATGTTGGCCTTCTTGAACATGGCCGAGGCACCGTTGCCGTCGGTCAGCATCATCGTCACGTCGTCACCTTCGACCTTGCCGATCGTGCCCAGGACCTTGCCGTCGTTGCTCTTGATCGCGGCGCCGTCGACCAGCGCGGCGTCCTTGGCTTCGCCCTGCTGGGCCTTGGCGCCGTTGACCGCCGCTTCGAGTTCGGCCTTGGTCATGCCGATCGTCGGGCCCTTGTCGCGCATGGCGAAGGCCGAAGTCGGCAGACCGGCGCGCGCGAG
This sequence comes from Novosphingobium organovorum, assembly GCF_022832435.1. Taxonomy (GTDB): domain Bacteria; phylum Pseudomonadota; class Alphaproteobacteria; order Sphingomonadales; family Sphingomonadaceae; genus Novosphingobium; species Novosphingobium organovorum. The sequence goes on from NZ_JALHLF010000033.1 coordinate 29,311, forward strand.
CCCGGTGTTCACGGTCACCACGCCACCTGCCACCGCTTCCACGGTACCCACTTCCGCGCCGGCCGGGTCGTAGACCTTGGCCCCCACCGTCGGGGCGGCCGCGGCTGCCGGGGCTGCCTGTGCCATCACGGCAACGGGAGACAGGCCCGCAGCGACGATCGCGGCGGCGATGAGCGTTTTCTTCATGGTGTACTCCTTGTTTTCCTCAAAGTCCGGCTGGGCGGGACTTCGAACGGGGGTGCCCCTGTGCACGCGAGGCGCGCACGCGGAAGGGCGTTCAACTCGGTCCGGGGCATAGGTCCGGACAGCGGGTTATGAACCCAGGCGGGTCCACGTTTGGCCTTCCCTGCGCCGTGCCTTGCTGCAACGCAGGGGAAATCCATGGATGGTGCGCGTGTTACACGCCTGTAACGGAATGACCGCTGAACGGCTCCAGATCAACCGGTAAAGTGACACCTTTTCACGTTGAATGGCGTGATTTGCGCCATTCACGCAGCGTGGAGCAGGACGCCTCGGGGCTTCGTCCAGGCTGGCCAGCGCGGCTTGTCAGGGCCATCGGGACGTGGTTCATGCTGCACCGCACGCGCCGATGCGCGCACGCGCCGCAAGCTGTGACGGGGCCCGCGGGATGCACGGGGCGCGGTGTTTTCACGGAACATCCAGCGCCCTTGAGCGCTAATGCCCTCGGGTGCAGGCGAAGGTCAGGATCGGGACATGAGCAATCGGGATACGCAGGAACGCGAGGCTTGCGAACCGGTAAAGGGCGATGCCGCAGGGCAGGGGGCGGTAGGCGAGGCCGCCGGGCCGGGCGTCTGGCGCTACGCCATGGCGCGGCGCGCGCATGTGGTGGTCGACGCCGATGCCTATTTCAAATTGATTCGCGAGGCGATGGAGGACGCGCGCCAGCGCATCTTCCTGATCGGCTGGGACTTTGATTCGCGCATCCTGCTTTCGGACGGGCGGCGCTGGTGGCAGCGCGGGCGCAAGCGGCGGTTCCCGGCGCGGCTGGGCTCGTTCATCGCCTGGCTGGTCGATCATCATGCCCCGCTCGAGGTGCTGCTGCTCAAGTGGAACTTCTCGCTGTTCAAGTCGCTGTTTCGCGGCACCATGCTGGTCGATCTGGTGCGCTGGGCCTGGCGCGATCGGATCGACTTCAAGTTCGATGCGGCCCATCCCATCGGCTGCAGCCATCACCAGAAGATCGTGGTGATCGACGATGTCTTCGCGGTGTGCGGCGGGATCGACATGACCAGCGACCGCTGGGATACTCCGGCGCATCTGCCCCGCGATACGCGGCGCCGCAAGCCGACCGGCGGGCTCTACGGGCCCTGGCACGATATCACGATGATGCTCGAGGGCGAGGCTGCGGCCGCTCTCGGTGATCTGGGGCGTGAGCGCTGGGAGGTCGCGGGAGGGCGAGCGATCGCCCCCTGCGCACCGCAGGAGACCAGCCCATGGCCCGAACGGCTCAAGGCCGAGTTTGCCGATGTCGAACTGGGTATCGCGCGGACCCGCGCGGCCTATGGCGATTGCCCGCAGGTGAGCGAGATCGAGGCGCTGTTCGTCGAGCAGATCGCCCGCGCCAAACGCTTCATCTACGCCGAGACGCAATATTTCGCCTCACGCGTGATTGCCGAGGCGATCTGCGAGCGCCTGCTCGAGGACGATCCGCCCGAGATCGTCATCATCAACCCGCTGAGCGCCGACGGCTGGCTTGAACAGATCGCGATGGACACCGCGCGGGTCAACCTGCTCGAAGTGGTCGAGGCGGCCGATCACGCCGGGCGCTTTCACATCTACCACCCGCTCGCCGCCGACGACACGCCGATCTACGTCCACGCCAAGCTGACCATCGTCGACGATGCGATCGTGCGCATCGGTTCGGCCAACATGAATAACCGCTCGATGGGGCTCGACAGCGAATGCGACGTGTTCATCGATACCGCGCGGCCCGTCAACGCCGGGCGGCCCGAGCTGACACAAACGATCGAAAACCTGCGCATCCGGCTGCTCGGCGAGCATTGCGGCCTGTCCGAGGACGACGTGCGCGAACGGCTCGGGCGGCACGGATCGATGGCCGCGATGATCGAAGCGCGGCTGACCGAAAAGGGGCATCACGGCAAACGACTTGAACGCTTGCCCTTGAAACATCTGAGCGATGCTGAAAGAGCAATCGGCGCGAGCGCCGTACTCGATCCCGAACGTCCAGGAGAGATGTTCGAACCGATCGAGCGGCGCGGTTTGTTTCGGCGCAAAGGGGCCCTCGTGCGGGTCCGGCTGATGGAAAGATGGAAAAGGAGAATGCGGGTATGAGCTGTCTGGACGAACCGGACCCCGAGAACCCGCTCGGCAAGCCCGACGTGCCCGAGAACGTGCAGGAGGCGATCCGCACGCTGATCGCCTGGGCGGGCGATGACCCGACGCGCGAAGGGTTGATCGACACGCCCAAGCGCGTCGCGCGGGCGTGGCTGGAGTATTGCCAGGGTTACCAGGAGGATCCTGCGATCCACCTGCACCGCGTGTTCGAGGAAGTGGGCGGCTACAACGAAGTGGTGTTGCTCAAGGACATTCCCTTCCAGTCGCACTGCGAACACCACATGGCGCCGATCCAGGGCAAGGCGGCGATCGCCTATCTGCCGCGCGATCACGTGGTGGGCATTTCCAAGCTGGCGCGCGTGCTGCACGGCTTTGCCCGGCGTCTGCAGATTCAGGAACGCCTGACCGCCGAAGTCGCGCAGTGCATCTGGGATCACCTCAAGCCCCACGGCGTGGCGGTGGTGATCGAGGCGCAGCACGGCTGCATGACCGGGCGCGGCGTGCGCACGCCGGGGGTAGGGATGATCACCAGCCGGATGATGGGCACCTTCCTCGATGACGAGCGCAGCCGCAAGGAAGTGCTCAGCCTGATGGGCTACTAAGAGACCGTTTGAAAAATGCCTTTTCAGGCATTTTGATTACGGCACCAGCCCACTCCCCCACCCGACCACCCGCAGGATACTGGCAATGGGTGGTCGGGTGGGGGAGTGGGCTGGTGCCGCAAAATTCGCATTTCGCGAATTTTCAAACGGGCTCTAAGGGCCTTCACGAAGGGTAAAAGAAAAAAAGGCGGCGCTGCATGGGCAGCGCCGCCTTTTTCGTGTCCGGCCGCCCGCAATGGCGGGAGTTCGCCGGTGTCTTCNGCCTTCACGAAGGGTAAAAGAAAAAAAGGCGGCGCTGCATGGGCAGCGCCGCCTTTTTCGTGTCCGGCCGCCCGCAATGGCGGGAGTTCGCCGGTGTCTTCAGAGCTTGCCGAGCATGTATTCGGCCGAGCTGACCTCGAAGGTGCCGGGCGCCTCGACGTTGAGCTGCTCGACCACGCCGTTGTCGACGATCATCGAGAAACGCTGGCCGCGCGTGCCCATGCCGAAGCCCGAACCGTCCATGGTGAGGTCCATCGCCTTGACGAAGTCGGCGTTGCCGTCGGCGAGCATGGTGACCTCGGCCGAGCCCGAAGCCTTGCCCCACGAACCCATCACGAAGGCGTCGTTCACCGCGGTGCACACGATCTCGTCGATGCCCTTGGCCTTGAGTTCGTCGGCCTTTTCCACGAAGCCGGGCAGGTGCTTGGCAGAACAGGTCGGGGTGAAGGCGCCGGGCACCGAGAACAGGGCGACTTTCTTGCCCGCGAAGTAGTCGGCGGTCTGGATCGGCTCGGGGCCGGCCTCGCCCGCCTTCATCAGCTTGACGTCCGGGAGAGTGTCACCAACGGCGATGGTCATGCGTGCATCCTTTGTGAATGTGCGAATTGGTTGCAGTGCCCGCGAATATAGGGGCGCCTTGGGCAAGGGCAATGTGCGAGCGGCGGTCGCGTGCCCCGGCGGGCGCAGCCACGGCGCAAAACCGCTGCGCAAAGCTGCGTGGCTGGATATAAAGATTTCTTTATATTTGCGTCTGGCATGGGGAAGGGCTAGGGAGCGGGCAGTCCGGCCGTCGTGTCGCGGGCTGCCCGTTTGGCGCAGCCTTCGCTGCGCGGCGTGCCCCGTTTAATCGAATTTCCGGTCGAATTTCAGGAGTTGACCCGTGTCCTCAGCCGATACCGCCGTTCACGACTACGCCATCGCCGACATTTCGCTGGCCGATTATGGCCGCGCCGAGATCGCGATTGCCGAAACCGAGATGCCGGGCCTCATGGCCCTGCGCGAGGAATTCGGCGCCGCGCAGCCGCTCAAGGGCGCGCGCATCACCGGATCGCTGCACATGACGATCCAGACCGCGGTGCTGATCGAGACGCTCGTCGCGCTGGGCGCCGACGTGCGCTGGGCGACCTGCAACATCTTCTCTACGCAGGACCACGCCGCCGCCGCGATCGCCGCGCAGGGCATCCCTGTCTACGCCATCAAGGGCGAGAGCCTGTCCGACTACTGGGACTACGTCGGCAAGATCTTCGACTGGGGCGATGAAACCGCCAACATGATCCTCGACGATGGTGGCGATGCCACCATGTTCGCGCTGTGGGGGGCGCGCGTGGAAGCGGGCGAGCCGCTGTTCGAACCCTCGAACGCCGAAGAGATCGAGTTCGTGCGCGCGCTGACCAAGTTCCTCAAGGAAAAGCCGGGCTACCTCACCCGGTCGGTTGCCGCGATCAAGGGCGTTTCGGAAGAGACCACCACCGGCGTGCACCGCCTCTATCACATCGCCAAGGAAGGCAAGCTGCCGTTCCCCGCGATCAACGTGAACGATTCGGTCACCAAGTCGAAGTTCGACAACCTCTACGGTTGCCGCGAATCGCTGGTCGACGCGATCCGCCGCGCGACCGACGTCATGCTCTCGGGCAAGGTGGCGTGCGTGGCCGGTTTCGGTGACGTGGGCAAGGGCTCGGCGCAGTCGCTGCGCAACGGCGGCGCGCGCGTCATGGTCACCGAAGTCGATCCGATCTGCGCGCTTCAGGCCGCGATGGAAGGCTTCGAGGTCGTCACCATGGAAGAAGCCGCGACCCGCTGCGACATCTTCGTGACCGCGACCGGCAACGAAGGCGTCATCACCGGCGAGCACATGAAGGCGATGAAGGACAAGGCCATCGTGTGCAACATCGGGCACTTCGACAGCGAGATCCAGATCTCCGCGCTCGACAACTACGAGTGGACCGAAGTCAAGCCGGGCACCGACCTCGTGACCAAGCCCGACGGCAACCAGCTGCTGATCCTGGCCAAGGGCCGCCTCGTCAACCTGGGCTGCGCCACCGGCCACCCCAGCTTCGTGATGTCGGCCAGCTTCACCAACCAGACGCTGGCGCAGATCGAACTGTTCACCAAGTCGGAGAACTACAAGAACGACGTCTACGTCCTGCCCAAGGTACTCGACGAAAAGGTCGCCGCGCTCCACCTCAAGAAGCTGGGCGTCAAGCTCACCGAACTGAGCAAGCGCCAGGCCGACTACATCGGCGTGCCGGTCGAAGGCCCGTTCAAGCCCGACCACTACCGCTACTGAGGGCCGCGCAGGGCAGGGCTGCGGCCCTGCCTTGCGGACCCCACCCGCGAAATCGGAAAAGGAGGGCACCGCAGCGGCGGTGTCCTCCTTTTTCGTCGCGCCGGCGCGACGCGCTTGGGGCGGGCGCGCCTTTTTGCACCCCCGCAGCGGGGGCAAGCATTGTCATTGCGCCTCGCGGATACCATAGCTCTAGGCAATGGAATCGGATCGTTTGCTCCCTTTGGTAGTGGGAATCCTGCTGGCGGCCTGGACCCTCGCGGCGGCCTGGGCGATCCTCGTCGCGCGTCGGCGCCAGAAGCGCGCCGAAACGCAGCTGCGCTCGGCGCGGCGGTTGGCGCGGATGATCGAGGAAAGCCCCGCGCTGCCGCTGCTGGTGCGCTCGGACGGGCGGATCGAAGCCTCGCCCCGGCTGGCGCAGTGGCTCGGGCTCGACGGTGTGCCGCAGTACCTCACCGAACTCGACACCGGCGAGCGGGGGCTGCCCGCGGACAAGCTGGCCGAACTCGCCGAAGCGGTGCGCCGCACGCAGAAGACCGCCTCACCCTTTCGCCTCGCGGTGACGCCGCGCAATTCCTCGCGCTCGCTCGCGTTGCGCGGCCATCTGGCCGATCCGCAGGTTTCGCCCGGCGGCGCGGCGCTGGTGTGGGTCTTCGACTTTTCCGAGAGCGAGGGCGAGTTGAGCCGGCTGCGCGAAGAGGCGGCGCGCGCGCGCGGTGACTTTACCGCGCTCGTCTCGCTGATCGAATCCGCCCCCATGCCGATGTGGTTCCGCCGCCCCGACGGCGCGCTGCAACTCGTCAATCAGGCCTATGTCACCGCGGTCGGCGCCGCGAGCGCCGAACAGGTCGTGGCGGGTGGGGTTGAACTGATCGAGACGGTCGAGGGGTTCACTCCGGCCGAAGTTGCCCGGCAGGCCTCGCAGCGCAGCGAGCCGGTCGAGCGCGTGGTCTCGACCACCATCGATGGGCAGCGCCGGGCCTTGCGGGTTTCCGATCTGCCGCTGGGCAAGGAAGGCGTGGCGGGCTACGCCGTCGACATCGAGGACATGGAAGAGCTGTCGCGCTCGTTCCGCGCCTTTCGCGACGCCCAGCGCGCGCTGCTCGACCAGCTTTCGGCTGGTGTGGCGCAGTTCGATCATCAGCGGCGCCTGTCCTTCGCCAACGGGCCGTTCCAGCGCCAGTTCAATCTCACGGCGAACGCGCTGCAGGACCCGCCCGCGTTCGAGCGGCTGCTCGATGCCGCGCGCGATGCGGGGCGGGTTCCCGAAGTGCGCGACTTCCCCGCCTGGCGCCGCGAGAAGACGGCCTGGTTCCTCTCCGGCAACACGCACGAGGAAGCCTGGACGCTGGCCGATGGCACTTACCTGCGCATCGTCGCCCAGCCGCTGCCCGACGGGGGCTTGCTGGTCATCGTCGAGGATCGCACCGAACAGCTGCGGCTTTCGGCGATGCGCGACACGCTACTGCGCACGCGCACGGCCATCGTCGACAGTCTGTTCGAATCGATCGCGGTCTTCGCGCCCGATGGCCGAATGCAGATCTGGAACCGGCGTTTCGCCAACGACTGGGGGTTGGAGAGCGATTTCCTCGACACTCATCCGCATGTCGAGGATCTGCTCAAGAAGATCGCCCCGCGCCTCAAGCGCCGCGCCGAGGCGCAGACGGTGGGCATCGTGGTGCGCGCCTCCACGCTTGACCGCACGCAGAAGGGCGGGCGCATCGCGCTGGCCGACGGACGCATCCTCGAATTTGCAGGTGTGCCGCTGCCCGATGGCAACGGGCTGCTCGCCGTGCTCGACATCACCGATTCGCAAAAGGCCGAGGATTCGCTGCGTGAAAGCAACGCCGCGCTGCTCGAGGCCGATGCGATCAAGACCCGCTTTCTGGCGAGCATGAGCTACGAGCTGCGCACGCCGCTCACCACCATCGGCGGCTTTGCCGAAATGCTCGAGGCGGGCGTGGGCGGCGAACTCAACCCCAGCGGGCAGGATTACGTGCAGGCGATCCTCTCCTCGGTCGCGCAGCTGGGCGAACATATCGAGAGCCTGCTCGACCTGTCGCAGAGCGAGGCGGGGCTGCTGCCGCTGAGGAAAGAGCGCTTCGACCTGATGCCGCTGCTGCGTACGATCGCCGAGGAACGCGCGCGGCGGCTCGATTCGATGGACCTCACGCTCGACTTGCGAGCCGATGGCCTGCTGCGCCCGCTCGAAGCGGACCGCAAGCGCCTGTCGCGCGCGATCGGCGCGCTGCTCGACAACGCCATCGGGGCCGCCCCGCGCGGCAGCCGCGTGCTGCTCCAGGCGACGCGCAAGAAGCGCAAGGAGGGTGAGGGCGACGTCATCCGCATCCTCGTGCGCGATTCTGGCGAGGGGATGGACAGCCGCACCCTCGCGCGCGCGCTCGAAGGCATGAAGATGAGCGCGGACGGCAAGAGCGTCGAGCATCGCCAGGGGCTTGGCCTGCCGCTGGCCCGCCAGCTGATTGCCGCGCACGGCGGCACGCTCCTTCTCGAATCCGAACCCGGCAAGGGCACCAGCGCCCTGGTGGAGCTGCCATGAGCGAACCCGACACCGCCCCTCTCGCCCTGACCGTGCCGCTGCCCGATCTGGCCGCGATGGAGCGCTTTGGCGCCGCGATCGCGCAGGCCCTGCGCGCGGGCGATGTCGTCGCGCTCGAAGGCGGGCTCGGCGCGGGCAAGACCACGCTGGCACGCGCGATCATCGCCGCGCTCGGGCACGAGGGCGAGGTTCCCTCGCCCAGTTTTGCGATCATCGAGGTCTACGATCCGCCGCACGCTGGGCCGGGTGTGCGCCTGCCGCTGGTCCACGCCGATTTCTACCGGCTCGAACATCCCGACGAGGTCGAGGAGATCGGGCTCGACGATTACCGCGAGGGCGCGGTGCTTATTGCCGAGTGGCCCGATCACGCCGGGGGGTTCGCGCATGAGCCCGGCTGCCTTTCGATTGCGCTCGAAATTGCGGATGCCGGGCGTATCGCCATTGCCCGGGGCGGGGCGGATTGGCTAGGGCGGATGCCACGATGACTGACGCTGCCAACCCGCTGCCCGAAGGGCTCGATTCGTTTCTCGCAACCGCCGGCTGGACCGGGGCCGAAGTGGAGCCCTTGCCCGGTGACGCCTCGTTCCGGCGCTACTTTCGCGTGCGCAAGGGCGCCGACAGGCAGGCCATGCTGATGCACGCACCGCCGCCCAACGAAGACCCCGTGCCGTTCCTGCGCGCCGCGCGCTGGCTCGATGACAACGCCATGCGCCCGCCGCGCATCCTGGCCGAGGACGCGCCCAGGGGCTGGGTCCTGCTCGAAGACTTCGGCGATGCGCGCATGCGCGACTACCTCGACGAATGGCCGGGTGACGAGATGGCGGTCTATACCGGTGCGGTCGACGCGCTGGTCCAGCTTCATCGCCTGCCCGCAGGGCCTTTCCTGAACTATGGCCTCAGCGAATACCTGCGCGAGGTAAAGCTGTTCACCGAGTGGTATTGCCCGGCGCAAAAGCTCTATGTCGACGTCGCCGGGTTCACCGCCGCCTGGGAAAAGGTGATGGGCGAGCTGCTCGGCCGCCAGCGCCCCGGTGTCAGTGTCCTGCGCGATTATCATGCCGAGAACATCATGCTGCTCGGCGCGCTCGAGAAGCAGGGCCTGCTCGATTTCCAGGACGCGCTCGTCGGCCACCGCGCCTACGATCTGGTTTCGCTGTTGCAGGACGCGCGCCGCGACGTCTCGCCCGAGGTGGAAGAGGCGATGATCGCCCACTACCTGCGCGCGACCGGCCTCGACGAGGCAACCTTCCGGGCCGATTACGCCCGGCTCGGCGCGCAGCGCAACACCAAGATCGTGGGGATTTTCGTGCGGCTGTGGCAGCGCGACGGCAAGACGCGCTACCTCGACATGATCCCGCGCGTGTGGGCCCATCTCGAACGCGATCTTGCGCATCCCGCGCTGGCGCCGGTGGCGCAGTGGTTTTCGGCCAATATTCCAGAGCCGCTGCGCGCGGCCAACGGGGGGAGTTTTACCGCATGAACCGCGCACCGCTCGCCAGTTCCACCGCGATGATCCTGGCCGCCGGCAAGGGTAAGCGCATGCGCCCGCTCACCGCGACCCAGCCCAAGCCGCTGGTGCGTGTGGCGCACAAGGCGCTGATCGACTACGCGCTCGACAAGATCGAGGGGGCCGGGCTGACCGATGCGGTGGTCAACGTTCATTACATGGCCGACGCGCTCGAAGGGCATCTCAAGGTGCGCAAGAAAGGCCCGGCCACGCGCATTTCGGACGAGCGCGAGGAACTGCTCGAAACCGGCGGCGGCATGGTCAAGGCGGCCGACATGCTGCCCGACCCGTTCTTCTGCCTAAACTCGGACAACATCTGGCTTGACGGGCCGAGCAATGTCTTTGCCGAGCTGTCTGACGGCTGGGACCCGGCGCGCATGGACGCGCTGCTGCTGGTCGTGCCGCACGCGCGCGCGCGCAATTATCGGGGCGAGGGGGACTTCCACCTCGATGCCGAGGGGCGCGTGACGCGCCGCCGTGCGGGCCGTGTCGCACCGTTCATCTTCACCGGCATTCAGCTCGTTTCCAAGCGCCTGCTGCGCGATGCCCCCGAAGGGGCGTTCTCGACCAACCTGCTGTGGTCGCGCGCGATCGAGGAAGGGCGCCTCTTCGGCATCTCGCATATGGGCGAGTGGTTCGAGGTAGGCGAACCGGGCGCGATCAAGCCGACCGAGGAGTACCTCGCGGGTGCCTGAGGGCTCTCGCGCGCCGACAGCCCCTTCGCCCAGCGTTTACGCGATCGCCGCGCACCGGGGCTTTGCGGACGCCCTGGTGGCGGGGCTGGTGCCGCGTTACGCCGATCCGGTGCTGGGACTGGCCCGGCTGACCCTGCTGCTGCCCAGCCGGCGCACCGTGCGCACGGTGACCGAGGCCTTCGTGCGCCATGCGGGCGAGACCAGCGAGGGCGACGGCGCGACGGGGCTGCTGCTGCCGCGCATGGCGGTGGTGGGCGATCTTGATCTTGACGAGACGCTGGGGCCGCTGCTCGACCCGCTTGGCGCGGCCGACATTCCGCCCGCCTGCGATCCGACCCACCGCTGGCTGCGGCTTGCCCATTACTTGCGCGAAGTCGAAGGCGCCGAGGCGGGGAAGGGCCCCGCGCTGCTGCGCCGTGCCTGGGAAATCGGGCGCACGATGGACCGCCTGCTGGTCGAGGGGATCGCCCCGATCGACCTCATGTCCGAGGATGTCATCGCCATCGTCGGCGATCTGGCCGGGCATTGGGCGAACAACACGCGCACGTTCCTCAAGGTGCAGCAATACTGGATCGCCGAAATGGCGCGGCGCGGCGAGATCGACGCGCCCGAACGGCGCAACCGTCTGTTCGAACACACCGCAAGGCGCTGGAGCGAGGCCCCGCCCGCCTATCCCATCGTTGCCGCGGGCGTCACCAGCGCCTCGCCCGCACTGGCCCGATTGCTGCGCGTGGTGAGCGAACTGGAGCATGGCGCGGTGGTCCTGCCCGATCTCGACCTGACGCTCGACACCGCGGTGTGGGACGAACTGGGCACCGCCGGCGCGCCTGAGGAAGCGGGCGATCCGCCCTTCGGGCGGCACGATGCGGTCACCCATCCGCAATACCACCTCAAGCTCCTGCTCAACCGCATGGGCATCGCGCGTGGGGAAGTGCGCCCCTGGCACCGCTCGGGGCTCGCCGCCGGACCGAGCGAGCGCAGCCGCGCGATTTCGAACCTGTTCCTGCCCCCGCGCGCTTCGGCGGCCTGGGTGCGGCTCAAGCCCGAACAGCGCCGCCTGTCCGACGTACGGCTGATGGAAAGCGCGCACCCGGGCGCCGAAGCCCAGGCGATCGCGCTGCTTATCCGCGAGGCGCTTGAGGTGCCCGAGCGGCGCGTCGCGCTGGTCACGCCCGACCGGGGCCTTGCCGGGCGCGTCGTTGCCCATCTCGAACGCTGGGGGATCGAGGCGGACGATACCGCCGGTCAGCCACTGCCGCAGAGCCCGGCAGGGCGCCTGTTCCTGCTGCTGGCCCAGGTGCTTGCCGAACAGGGCGCGCCGATCCCGCTTGTCGCGCTGCTCACCCACCCGCTGGCGGGTAGCGGCGAGGGGCGCGCGCGCTGGCTCGAGGCGGCGCGCAAGCTCGACCTCGCGCTGCGCGGGCCA
>NZ_JALHLF010000034.1 GCF_022832435.1 Novosphingobium organovorum
CAGCACCTCGGCAAGCGAGGCCTGCGCGCCCGCCGCCGCGAGCCGGGCCCGCGCGCCGCTTAGCGAGGCGAGCGTGATCGTATGGTGGTAACCGCCGGTGTCGGTGTTCGGCGTTCCGCTCACCTGATTATAGCGGGTGATGAGCGCGCGCATGGCCTCCTCCCCGGTCCATTCGGGACGGTGGCGCAGCAGCCACAAGGCAGCGGCGAAATGCGCTTCGTGGGTCCACTCAGCCTTGGGCAGGCTGGTATCGATCAGCCGCCACGCGACACGTTCAATCGCGGCGTCGGTCAAGAGGGGCATCGTCAGGGTATCCTTCACGAAAGGCCCGACCAACACGAAAACCCCGCCAGTCGGGCGGGGTTTGCAGCGTTTGGCGCTGGTTGCGGGATGCTAGCGACCCGCTCCTGGCCAGACACGGACCGACGCCGCCAAAAGACAGCGCGGATTTTGCAGGGAAGGCGCGAGCAGCACAAACATGGCGCCCTTTTACGCCCGGCCTGACGGTGGGGAAAGCCCCTTCAGTTGCCCAGCGCCGAGACCCCGCCGGTCGAACCGAAACCGCCTTCGCCGCGCACGGTCTCGTCCAGTTCCTCGACCTCGAGCCAGGCGGCCTGGATTACCGGAGCCAGCACCAGCTGCGCCACGCGGTCGCCGCGCACGATCGAAAAGTCCTCGTGCCCGTGGTTGATGAGGATGACCTTCAGCTCGCCGCGATAGTCCGAATCGATCGTGCCCGGCGTGTTGGGCACGGTGATCGCGTGCTTGAGCGCGAGGCCCGAACGCGGGCGAACCTGAATTTCAAAGCCTTCGGGGATCGCCATGGCCAGCCCCGTCGCCACCGCGTGACGGCCTCCGGGGGCAAGCGTCACGTCCTCGGCCGAAACCACGTCCATCCCCGCCGCGCCCGCGGTCGCGTAGGCTGGCAGCGGCAAGCCCTGCCCGTGGGGCAGGACCTTGATGGGAACGGGCACGTTACGAGGCGAAGACATCGATCATCCTTTCGACGAGGAGGTGCGCGACCTCCTCCTTGGGCATTTCGGGCAGCGAGATCACATCCTCGCCGCGCACGATGTGGACCGCGTTGGCATCGCCGCCCATCACGTCGCCCGACACGTCGTTGGCGATGATCCAGTCGGCGCCCTTACGCTTGCGCTTGTCCTTGGCGTACTTGATGACGTCGTTGGTTTCAGCGGCAAAGCCGATCAGCAGCGGCGGGCGATCGGGGCGCGAGGCGACGGTCGCGAGAATATCGGGGTTTTCGGTCAAGAGCAGCGCAGGCGGCGCCGAACCGCGCTTCTTGAGCTTCTGTCCGGCCACGCTCACCGGGCGCCAGTCGGCCACGGCGGCGACCATCACGCCGATGTCCGCAGGCAGCGCGCGCTTGACCGCCTCGGCCATGTCGAGCGCGCTTTCCACGTCGATGCGGTTGACGCCGGGCGGCGTCGCCAGATGGACCGGCCCGGCCACCAGCGTCACCCGCGCGCCCGCACGCGCGGCGGCGGCGGCGATGGCGAAGCCCTGCTTGCCCGAGGAGCGGTTGGCGATGTAGCGCACCGGATCGATCGGCTCCCAGGTCGGTCCGGCGGTGACCAGCACGTGGCGGCCCGCCAGCGGCCCCTCGCCCGGAACGAACGGAGCCTCGGCCTCGCCGTGCGCGCCGATCGCGGGGTAGGCACCGGGCGCTTCGTTGGCGAAGGGTTCGGGACGCACCGCATCGCCGTGGTGCGAAGTCAGGTGGTTGAGCGCTTCGGGGTCGGTCGGCGGGGCCGAGCGCGCGCCGCCCTTGGTCGCCATGAGCGGCGAATTGCTGAGCGCGAAGGCGGCTTCCTCACCGCGCGTGGTGACGGCATCTTCGGAATGGCCGAAGCTGATCGCCTGCTTGGCCTTGGTCAGGCTGCGCGCGATCATCCCGCCCGACAGGCCGCCAAGGCCCATCCCGCTCTCGTCCTGTTCCTCAGGCTCGGGATCGTCGAACTGGGGCTGCCAGTAGCGCGGATCGTCCGGATCGGCGGCAGGCGGGAGCCCCGGATAGGAGGGCGCGTAATCGACGCTACCGGGCAACGGCGCGACTTCGACCGGGCCAAGCCCCAGCCCCCAGGCGATACGCTGCCAGATCGCTATCGGATCGGGCAAGCGGCCGGGGCCGTATTCGCCGCAGGCCATCGTGCCCTCGTCGGGCTCCATCACGTCGACCCCGGCTTCGCGCAGGATCTGCACGTTGCGCACGGTCGCCGCGTGCTGCCACATGCGCACGTTCATCGCCGGGACGGCCATGACCGGCTTGTCGGTCGCCAGCAGCATGGTCGTCGCCAGATCGTCGGCGATGCCGTTGGCCATCTTGGCCAGAAGGTTCGCGGTCGCCGGGCAGATCACCACCAGATCGGCCGAACGGCTAAGCTCGATATGGCCCATCTCGACCTCGTCCTTGAGATCGAACAGCGAGGTGTAGACCGGATTGCCCGACAGCGCGGCAAGCGCCATCGGGGTCACGAACTGGGCGCCGCCTTCGGTCAGCACGCAGGTCACCTCGCCACCTTCCTTGCGGATGTGGCGGACAAGTTCGCAGGCCTTGTAGGCGGCAATGCCGCCCCCCACGACCAGGAGAATGCGCGGTCCGTTCATCGTCGGGGCTTGTGCAACAGCGTTCATCATGACGCAATCTGTTTACGAAGGAGTGGGATAGCGAAGGAGCGGATCGGACGAGGGAGCCTCCCCGCCCCGAACGTGGGGACCGCGCGCGGCCGCGACAAGCCCTGCAAGCGCCTGCGGTGCAAAGACTATCCCAGGGAACATCGCCGGTGCGATCATCGCCCCCCAGTAGAAATTGTCCCACCGGCCCGCCAGCATGAACGCCAGGCCATAGCCCGCCGCAAGCAGGAAGCCGAACAGGCCCGCCTTCGTGTTCCAGCCCAGCCAGCCGAAGGTCATCAGGATCACCGCAGGCCCGGCCAGCCAGTGCGGCAGCCAGCGCAGGTTGCTCGCCTGCGCGATGTTCGCCAGCCACCCGGTCAGGCCGCGCACCACCAGCCAGGGCGCCGAATGCGGATCGCTCGGCAAGACATCGCGCGCAACGAGATGAAGGTGGACGGCCATCGCCAGCGCGAACAGCGCGACAAGCCCGCCCCAGGCCAGCGCCTCGCGCCGGTTGCCCTGCCACACCGCGAACGCGCCCATCAGCAGGACGAAGGGCAAGGCGTGCTCGCGAATCGCCAGCGCCAGCGCGGCGGCACACCAGGCCGCGATCCAGCGCCCGCCCTCCCCCATGTGGCCTATGCGGTGGAGCCCGAAGGAAAGCGCGATCAGCCCACCGGCCCACAATTCGTGCAACGGAAAATAGTGCCGGTTGAGCGCGAGCGAGACGCCGACCGCGACCATCGCGGTAGCGAGACGCCGCTGGCGCGCGATCGCCGGGTCCTCGCCCAGCTTGAACCACCAGGCGGCAATCGTGCCCAGCATCAGCGCAATCGCCGCAGCGACCTGACCGACAGGCCCGAGCCAGGCGTTGAGATAGGCCAGCGTGGGCAGGCGCACGGCAAAGCCGGGGTTGACCGGATAGTCGCGCCGGCGCTGCTCGGTCACAATGAAATCGTAGTAGTTCTCGCCGCGCGCGATACGCTGGCTGGCAACCTTGTAGAGCGCGATGTCCTGATCGTAGCTCTCGTCCTTGTCGAGATCGCGGCTCCTGGCGTGGATCGAGACCGAGGGATCGACCGCACCCTGCCAGGGCGAGCGGCGCCCTTCAGGATAGGTCGGCACGATGAGCGAGGCGAACAGCAGCAGCGCCAGCACGCCAAGCGCCGCGCGGGCCAGCGCGCGCGGCCACGACGCAAAGCGCCCGGCCGAGGCCGGAGGCGCGTCCACGCGCCCCGCCCCGGTCAGTGCATCAGCATCAGGTAGGTCGCCGCGCATCCAAGAAATCCCCCCGCGATTGCAGTGAGAATATAGCCCCCAAGGTGGTTACCATCGGGTTTACGCTTGCCCTTGCCGCCCCACAGGAGGTCGATCTCGGGCAGCGGAGCCTGTTCGGGCGCGGCGCCCTTGGCGGGGAACTGCTCCTCGATGCGGCGGATCAGCGCGGGCACGCGGGCGAGCGTCGCCACATCCTCGCGCAGACGGTCGGCAATCACCGCCTCGGGGCCCAGCTCGTCGCGAATCCAGTTCTTCACGAAGGGCGCGGCGACATCCCACATGTTGATCGTGGGATCGAGCGCGGTGGCCAGACCCTCGACCATGACCATGGTCTTTTGCAGCAGCAGCAGGTGCGGCTGCACCGCCATGTCGAAATCGCGGGTGATGGCAAACAGGCCATCGAGCATCTGGCCGACTGAAAGTTCGGACACCGGCTTGCCGCGCATGGGCTCACCCACCGCGCGCAGCGCCGTGGCGAAATCCTCCATCGAATGGTAGCTCGGCACGTACTGCGCCTCGAAGTGGATTTCGGCGACGCGGCGGTAGTTGCCGGTAGTCAGGCCATAGAGGATCTCGGCCAGCCAGAGCCGCGCCTGGCGGTTGATCCGGCCCATGATGCCAAAGTCGATCGCGACGATCGTCGGGTCCTGCGGCCCGCCCTGCACGAAGAGATTGCCCTGGTGCATGTCGGCGTGGAAGAAGCCCGCCGAAATCGCCTGCTTGAGGAAGGTGAGCACCAGCTTGTGGGCGAGCGCTGGCCTGTCGTACCCAGCCTCGTGCAGCGCATCGAGATTGCTCATCTTGATGCCGTCGACCCATTCGAGGGTCAGCACCTGCCCGTTGGTGCGCTCCCAGTCGATCGCCGGAATGCGATAGCCGTCGACCGCCTTCATCCCCTCGGCCAGTTCGGAAGCCGAAGCCGCCTCGCGGCGCAAGTCCAGCTCGCGCAGGGTCCAGCGCTTGAGATTGGCGATCACCGCGCGCGGGCGCAGGCGCGCGGCCTCACCGCCAAACGCTTCGAGGTGTGCGGCGGCCCACTCGTACGTCTCGACATCGCGCGTGAACTGCTCGCGGATGCCCGGACGCAGCACCTTGACCGCAACCTTGCGCCCGTCGGGCGTGGTCGCCGCATGGACCTGCGCGATCGAGGCCGCGCCGATCGGTTCAGGATCGAAGCTGGCGAAGACCTCTTCCAGCGGACGCTCGAAGCTGTCCTCGATCCGCCTGCGGATGAGCGCGAAGTCGACCGGCGGCAGGCTGTCCTGCAGGGTCAGCAGGTTGCGCGCCGGGCCCTCGCCCACGATATCGGGGCGCGTGGCGAGCGCCTGGCCCAGCTTGATCGCGGCCGGGCCGATCGCCTGGAAGGCCCCGGCGTAATCGGGCTCCGCGCCCTGGCGCGCGCCGAAGCGGGCCAGGCGGCACAGCCGCTTGACGGGAGCCGGCGCGTTGCGATCGTTCTCGATCCCGCGCAGCGCACCATGGCGCGCGAGAACCCGGCCCCACTTGAGGAGCCGCCGGATATGCGTCAGTCGCGAAGTCACGTGGTTCGCCTCAGACCTTCCAGCCCGAGTGGATGGCGACCAGCCCGCCCATGATCGGTTCGACCTTGGTGTGGGTGAAGCCCGCCTCGCGGATCATCCGCTCGAACTCGGGCATGGGCGGGAAGCGACGGATCGATTCGATGAGGTAGCGGTACGAATCGGCGTCGCCCGCGATCATCTTGCCGATCTGCGGCACCAGCTTGTGCGAATAGGCGTCGTATACTTCCTTGAAGCCGGGCCATTCGGTGGTCGAAAATTCAAGGCAGAAGAAGCGCCCGCCGTACTTGAGCACGCGGTGCGCCTCGGCCAGCGCCTTGGCGATGTGAGTCACGTTGCGGATGCCGAAGGCGATCGTGTAGGCGTCGAAGTGCCGGTCGGGGAAGGTCAGCTCCTCCGCGTTCTGGCGCGACCACACGAGCGTGTCGATGCCGCGCTCCATCGCGCGTTCGATGCCAACGTCCAGCATGTCCTGGTTGATGTCCGAGACGGTGATCGTCGCCCCGCGCGCTTCCATGCGAAAGGCGATATCGCCCGTGCCGCCCGCCATGTCGAGGATCTGCTCGCCCGGCTGGGGCTTTACCCGCCGCACGAACTTGTCCTTCCACACACGGTGCATGCCGCCCGACATGGCATCGTTCATGATGTCGTACTTGCGCGCGACGTTGGAGAAGATGGCCCCGACCTTGTCGGCCTTCTCTTCAGCGGCGATGTCTTCGTATCCGAAGGAAACCGTTTCACTCATGCCGAAGGGCTCTAGGCGCAAATCCGGCCCGCGCAAAGAGGGATCGTGCGCAAATACCGCCCGTTCACGCCGCCGGGGTCGGGGGCCGCCGTCCGCGCAAGGCCAGCGCGGAAAGCACGATACCCGCCAGGATCAGCGCCATGCCCATCGCGTGGTAGGCCGCCAGCCGCTCGCCCAGCAGGAGCGCCGAAAGCAGCGCCCCGAACAAAGGCATCAGCGTGATCGCCTGCCCCGCGCGCGCCGGGCCGAGCTGGAACGTCGCCGCGATGTAGATAAAGTAGGCCAGCACCGAGGGGAACACCCCGACATAGACGAACGCGCCCAGCACCGTGCCCGACCAGTGCACGCCAAGCCCCTGCGCGTGCTCCCACAAGGCCATCGGCGCCAGCGCCAGCGCGCCCAGCCCGAAGGTGAGCAGGAGGAAGACCGCGGGATCGACCGGCGGCTTCTTGCGCAGAAGTACGGTATAGAGCGACCAGCTGAGCGACCCGCACAGGATCAGCGCGTCCCCCACCCCGCCGATCTGCAGGGCCATGACCGCCTGCCACGCGCCGCGAAAGACGATGAAGGCCACCCCCAGCGTCGAACAGACCACGCCAATCACCTGAAGCCGCGCAGGCCGCCCGCGAAACAGCAGCACGTCGAACGCCAGCACCAGCGCGGGGATCGATGCCTGAAGCAACAGCGCGTTCGCCGCCGTGGTATAATGGAGGCCCGAATAGACGAACGAATTGAAGCACACCACGCCGAGCAGCCCCAGCACGAGCAGCCAGCCCCATCCGCCGCGCACTTCGCTCCATTGCGCGCGCAGCCGGGGCCACGCGAACGGGGCGAGCACGGCGACTGCGATCAGCCAGCGCCCGAACGCCAGCGTAAAGGGCGGAATATCCGCCCGGACCGCGCGCCCGACGATCGAATTGCCCGCCCACAGCAGCATGACGAGGCCCAGCAACAGGAAAGCCCGGGTGTACGCACTGGAGGATCGGATCGCGGTGTTCATCGGCTCGGCCTAGCCCGACGCGCCGGGCGAGCCAATCCCCCACGCCCCCAGCGCCCTCCTCACGCCGGATGGAGCGCGCCGATCGCCTCACTCAACGAGCGTTCGAAGACCGTGGTGATCTGCCCCGCGCACCGACTCGCACACCGCGACCGGCTTTGGCCGCACCGTCTTCATCGCCCGGCACCAATTGTCGATCAGGGGGCCGGTGTTGCGCAGCAGACCCCAGCAGCGCCCGTGTCTGCTGGCGCTCATCAGCCAGGGCCCGAACCCGCGCCCAATCGGCGCGATCCGCGACAGGACCGAACCACGGCGCACGAGCACGGTCACCGGATCGCGAATTCCGCCTTGATACCATGCACTTCCAAATTCATCGGCGACTTCTTTCGAAATGTAATCCACCATTCCAAAGAACGCATAGTCATCCTCCCACCGCCCACAGTCAAATAACCCCCATTACAGGCGAGCGACGCATCCACATTGTGCGGGCGATCCACCACACTTGTCGACAATGACAGCAACGGACTGCTCGCAGACACCGCCAGAGCTCCACCTCTATTGCGATTATCAGCCATCAACATACAAAATACGCACACCGAGAGCCCGTTCAAAAGCGCCAGTTCCAAAGAGCGCGCCCAGGACTCGCCAAGGCGCGCGCGGCTCCCTAGATAGACCCTCACGATGCCCGAGCTTCCCGAAGTCGAAACCACCGTGCGCGGCCTCGCGCGCTTTCTCGAAGGCGAGCGAATCGCGCGCGTCACGCTCAACCGGGCGGACTTGCGCCGCCCCTTCCCGCACGATCTCGTCCAGACGCTGACCGGCGCGCGGGTCACGGGCATGGGTCGGCGCGCCAAGTACGGCCTCATCCATACCGATCGCGACCAGACCATGGTGTTTCACCTGGGCATGTCCGGGCGCTGGCGGATCGAACCCGAAAGCGCGGACAAGCACGACCATCTCGTGCTCGAGACCGGCTCGGGCCACCGCCTCGCGCTCAACGACGCGCGGCGCTTCGGCTCCGTCGACCTGGTGCCCACCGCCGGCCTCGAGCAGTGGGACGCCTTTGCCCGGATGGGGCCAGAACCGCTCGGTGAAGGGCTGACCCCGGCGCATCTCAAGGCCGCCTTCAAGGGGCGTTCGAGCGCGGTCAAACTGCTCCTGCTCGACCAGGCGATCGTCGCGGGGCTCGGCAACATCTACGTGTGCGAAGCGCTGTTTCGCGCCGGCATCCGCCCCGACAAGCCGGCCGGCCGGATCACCCTGCCCGCACTGGCGCGACTCGTACCCGCGATCCGCGACGTGCTCACCGAATCGATCGCAGCGGGCGGATCGACCATCCGCGACTACGCCCAGCCGAGCGGTGAACTGGGCTATTTCGCGACCAGCTGGCAGGTCTACGGGCGCGAGAACCAGCCCTGTGGCTGCGGCGCGCCGGTGCTGCGCTTCACGCAGGGCGGGCGCAGCACGTTCTGGTGCCGGAAATGCCAGAAATGAGCCGTTCCGCACCGGCGCACCATCTTGACGAAAACCCGGCCTACCGCTAAGGGGCGCGCTTTCCGGCGAGTCCGCTCGCCAGATTTTCGAGATTCGATCAGGCAAGAGGGGCCGCCAGGCGGCCATACAAAGGAACGTTAATGGCCAATACGCCGCAAGCCCGTAAGCGCATCCGTCGCAATGAGCGTCGTGCTCTCGTGAACACCAACCGCATGAGCCGCATCCGCACCTTCGTGAAGAAGGTCGAAGCCGCGATCGCCGGCGGTGACAAGACCGCTGCGGCCGCAGCGCTCCAGGAAGCCCAGCCCGAGCTGGCCCGCGGCGTGGCTCGCGGCGTGCTTCACAAGAACACCGCTTCGCGCAAGATGTCGCGCCTGACGAAGCGCGTCGCTTCGCTCTAAGGGCTCACGCCCGGTCGGTAACGCCGCGCAGCGCGAGGGTACAGGCCCCTCGCGCATCGCTGCGGCAGACCGACCAAGCCTGTGACAAGACACGGCAAACAGAACAGGGCCGGGGACAAGTTCCCCGGCCCTGTTCTGTTTGGGGCCGCGACGCGGCACGATACCCTCCATCGGATCGATTCGATTCGAACGCGTTTCACCACGCGCGGTGATTCGCCCCGGCCTTTCCGCCGGACCACGAAAAAGGGTACGAAAGAAGAACAGAATTCACCCCCCCGGCGGGACCTGCCTTGCGTTTTATGCAGCCCTTCCCAGCCCCTTTCCGGAAAGCCTAGGAAAAACCGCGATTCGCCATATGGAAATGGCTAAGCGCTTGAAAACACGCGACAATACACTTTTGTTACGGCGTCCGGCGCAGACTTGCGTGTGTCAACAGCCATAAATTTTTTTATTTTCCGATGCCCGTATTGCCTGTCCGGCACAGGCCTCCCTAAAAGGGGTTCCGGCCAATGCGGAACTGGCCGGGGTAACAACGATAGATCGAAATCAGCCGCTGCAAAGAGCCTTTGCAGCTTGGGGGCGTTTTGTCCCCGGCGCTGTTCGTTCTGTCGTTATCGCAAATTCAGTTTTTCAGGTGCCACAAGGGTTTGGCAGCGAACCAGGGGAGTTCGAAAGTGTCAGGTTCTTTTGCGGGTCAGGGCGCGGGCAGCGCGGGTAAGAAGGTCAAGGCAATCAAGGTGACAACGGAAGAGGAGCGCGAAGCGGTCAATCTCGCGGCGGACTGGGCTGACATCAGCCAGGGGCTGCGCAAGGACCTTGGCCACCAGGCGCACAGCCAGTGGATCAAGCCGATCCAGCCGGGCACCTACTGCAAGGAAACGGGTACGCTCGACCTGTACCTGCCCACCGAATTCTCGGCCAACTGGGTGAGCGATCGCTTTGCCGATCGCCTCTCGCTGGCGTGGAAGATCGCGCGCCCCGACGTGCGCCACGTGCGCATTCTGGTCCAGCCCGGTCGCCGCCAGCTGCCCGAGCTGCGCCTGGGCAGCGGCGGCCGCCCCAGCCGCGCGCCCGCCAACGATTCGGCGCAGAGCGCCGGCGATGCGCTCTCGGCCGCGCTGAGCGGTGAGGCCTTCACCGCGCTCGGCCAGGGCCCGGCGGGTATCGACGCCTCGCAGACTTTCACCTCGTTCGTCACCNCGCCAACGATTCGGCGCAGAGCGCCGGCGATGCGCTCTCGGCCGCGCTGAGCGGTGAGGCCTTCACCGCGCTCGGCCAGGGCCCGGCGGGTATCGACGCCTCGCAGACTTTCACCTCGTTCGTCACCGGCGAGAGCAACATCCTGGCCTGCAACGCTGCCCAGCGCATGGCCGCGACCGAGAAGCCCCAGTTCTCGCCGCTCTACCTCAAGGGCTCGACCGGCCAGGGCAAGACCCACCTGCTCCACGCCATCGGCCACGCCTACCTGACCAACCACCCGCACGCGCGCATCTTCTACTGCTCGGCCGAACGCTTCATGGTCGAGTTCGTCCAGGCGCTGCGTCAGAACCAGATGATCGAGTTCAAGGCCCGCCTGCGCGGCTTCGACCTGCTGCTGGTGGACGACATCCAGTTCATCATCGGCAAGGCTTCGGCGCAGGAAGAGCTGCTCTACACGATCGACGCGCTGCTCGCCGAAGGCAAGCGCCTGGTCTTCGCCGCCGACCGCGCGCCCCAGGCGCTCGACGGGGTCGAGCCGCGCCTGCTCTCGCGCCTGTCGATGGGCCTCGTCGCCGACATCCAGCCCGCCGACATCGAGCTGCGCCGCGCGATCCTGGAAAACCGCCTGCAGCGCTTCGCTTCGGTCGATGTCCCCTCGGACGTGATCGAGTTCCTCGCCCGCACCATCAACCGCAACGTGCGCGAACTGGTCGGCGGCCTCAACAAGCTGATCGCCTACGCCCAGCTTACCGGCCAGCAGGTCTCGCTCCAGCTCGCCGAAGAGCAGCTGACCGACATCCTCTCGGCCAACCGCCGCCGCATCACGATCGACGAGATCCAGCGCACGGTCTGCCAGTTCTACCGTATCGACCGTACCGAGATGAGCTCCAAGCGCCGCGCCCGCGCCGTCGTCCGCCCCCGCCAGGTGGCGATGTACCTTGCCAAGGTGCTGACCCCGCGCTCGTACCCCGAGATCGGCCGCAAGTTCGGCGGCCGCGATCATTCGACGGTGATCCACGCGGTGCGCCTGATCGAGGAACTGCGTACCCGCGATGCGGACATGGACGGCGACGTGCGCAGCCTGCTGCGCCAGCTCGAAAGCTGAGTCACCACACCGGCACGGCCATCGGGCGCTTGCGCCACGAATAAGAAAAAAGAGGCGCCCGTATCGACGGGACGCCTCTTTTTTCGTATACACGTTCGAAATCGACGCGATGAACGATTGGTAATACAGTCATGCAAAGCACTGCAATGCCAATTCATTGAAAATTTGAACCGCACTGCATAAAATCGATTTCACACAAGAACGTGAACGCTTTTTGCACTGCACCAAGGGCCGCCAAGCGCTAACAAGAGGACATAGAAAAACAGTATCGACCGAGAGAAGCGGAGACACTCCATGCGGTTCTATCACGCAACCAAGTTCCTGTTCCCGCACGATTACGAACGTCGGATGGCCGCGATCTACTTTCTGTCGATGCTCCTGCCCGCCGCGTTCTCGATTTCCTACCAGTTCATCTTCGGGGTGTTCTCGGCCAGCGCCACGCTGGCGGTGCTGCTCGGCACCATGACCGGCGCCCTGGGCGGGCTCTTTGCCATTCATGGCCTGCTCTCACCGCTCCACAAGGCCACCGCCATGCTGCGCGCGATCCAGGCCGGCGAACAGGTGACCGCGATCCCCAGCGACGAGGACGACCTCGTCGGCCAGCTGCTCGGCGCGGTCGCCGCGCAGGCCCGCTGTGCCGAGCAGCGCAGCAGCCCGGTCGAAACGCTCAGCGAACGTGACGCACTCACCGGCATTCGCAACCGGCGCGGCTTTCGCAGCGCGGCCGAACGTCTCCTGCCGGGGGACAACAACGCGGTCATCGCCCTCGTCGACATCGACCACTTCTCGCTCATCAACGATCGTTTCGGGCTCGATGCAGGCGACATCCTGCTCACCAGCCTCGCGCGGATACTCGAGGGGAACCTGCGCCGCACCGACCTGTGCTGCCGCTGGGGGGGCGAGGAATTCGCCATTCTCTTTCCCGACACCCTGCTTGACGAGGCGCGGCTGGTGATGGAGCGCCTGCGCGCGACCATCGCGCTCGATTCCAGCCTGCTCGACGCCAGCTGGCCGATCACCCTGTCGTGCGGCATCGCCCCGCTGCGCGCGTTCGAGGATCTCGACGAAGCGGCCCTTCGCGCCGACAGCGCGCTCACCGAAGCCAAGGAAAGCGGCCGCAACCGCGTGCGTGTCGCGCGCAACTGAACCCACCATCCCCACCTTTGCAACGAACCGTCGGCCGACAGGAAGCCACGCCGGCGCGATTTCACGCGCTCACGCCGCGCATCGATGCCCCTCTCACCCGGAGCGACGCCTTTTCGGGAGGCATCTGGCGATTCCCCCCGTCGCCAAAATGCTCTAGGGCGGCGGCCATGCGCTGCGCCCCCGCGCGGCGCCCCCCTGCAAGAGCCATGCCCACGCCATGATCCTTTCCCCCGACCGCCTCGAACGCTTCGCGCGTCACATCGTCCTGCCCGAAGTCGGCGGAGCCGGGCAGGCCGCGCTGGCACGCGCGCACGTGGTGCTGGTCGGCTGCGGCGGGATCGGCAGTCCAGCCCTGCAGTACCTCGCCGCAGCCGGCGTAGGGCGCCTCACCCTGGTGGACGATGACGTCGTGGACGTCAGCAACCTTCAGCGTCAGACGATTTTCACGCCGTCGGACATCGGTGCGCCCAAAGCGGAAGCGGCGGCCGAATGGGTGCGGCGTTTTGATCTTGGCCTGGAGGTCGAAGCAGTCGTCACGCGGGTAGGGGTAGAGAACGCTGCCCGGATTCTCTCCGGCGCGAGTGGGGTATTGGACGGGTGTGACAATTTCGCGACTCGCCTGATCGTGTCAGATGCCTGTGTCAATTCAGGCATACCACTGACAAGTGCGGCCATCGGGCGCTTCCAGGGCCAGATCGCCAACTTCGCCGGGCACCGCGCGGACCAGCCCTGCTACCGCTGCTTCGTCGGCGATGCCTTCGATGCCCAGGACTGCGACACCTGCGCCGCCGACGGCGTGCTGGGCGCGATGGTCGGCATGGTCGGCACTTTCGCCGCGATGCACGCGATCCGCGTCCTGCTCGAAGGGCACGCCGCCTTCGGAAACCCCGGATACGGCACCTTGCACCTGATCGACGGGCTCAATCCGGCCATGCGCACGATGCGGATCGCCAAGGACCCCTCGTGCACCGCCTGCGGCGGGCACTGAAGACCTCAGGGCGCTGCAGCGCCGAGCAGCTCCTCCACCCACGCGGGCACCACTTCGCTCGCCGGACCATGGCGTGCGCCATCGAACCACTGCGTGCCCTGCGAGGGTTCGAGATTGAGTTCGAGCGTCGCGATCCCCAGTTCCGCCGCGCTGCGCACGAAACCCGCCGCGGGATAGACCGCCCCCGACGTGCCGATCGAGACGAACAGGTCCGCCTCTTCCACCGCGCGGATGATCTCCTCCATCCGGTAGGGCATCTCGCCGAACCACACGATGTCCGGGCGCAGCGCCCGCGCGCCGCACGACGGACAGGGCGGGCTGTCGATCAGGTCCGCGTGCCAGGGCGTGCGCGCATCGCACGCGGTGCACCAGGCCGAAAGATGCTCGCCGTGCATGTGAATCACTCCGCCCTCCCCCAGCCCAAGCGCCCGCGCCGCGCGGTCGTGCAGGTCATCGACGTTCTGGGTGACAAGCGTGACGCGCCCACCGCCACGCGCGGGCCAGTCCCGCTGGAGCCGGGCGATGGCGCGGTGCGCGGCGTTGGGCTCGGCTTTCTGCACACCCGCCCGGCGCATGTCGTAAAAGCGCAGCACCAGATCGGGATCGCGGGCAAAGGCTTCGGGCGTCGCCACGTCCTCGACCCGATGCTCTTCCCAGAGCCCGCCCGAATCGCGAAAGGTGCCGATGCCGCTTTCCGCCGAGACCCCGGCGCCGGTGAGGATGACGATGTTGCGTAGCTGGTCCATCCCCGCCATGAGGCCTGCGTAACTGGAGAAATGCAAGTGGCACGAATCGGAATTATCGGCAGCAACGGGCGCATGGGCCGCGCCATCGCACTGGCGCTCGCCAACGCGGGCGAGGATCTGGCCGGGGGCGTGGGCCGTGATGGCAACGTTGCCGCGCTGGCCGCCGAGGCCGACGTGCTGATCGATTTTTCCAGCCCCGCCGCGCTCGAGGCCAATCTCGACGCCGCCGTTGCCGCCGGAGTTCCCATCGTGATCGGCACGACCGGGCTCGAGGAACGCCACCACTGGCTGATCGACGAGGCGAGCGCGGCGATCCCTGTC
Source organism: Novosphingobium organovorum (assembly GCF_022832435.1). Classification (GTDB taxonomy): domain Bacteria; phylum Pseudomonadota; class Alphaproteobacteria; order Sphingomonadales; family Sphingomonadaceae; genus Novosphingobium; species Novosphingobium organovorum. The sequence goes on from NZ_JALHLF010000034.1 coordinate 14,594, forward strand.
CTCCAGACCGGCAACACCTCGCTTGGCGTCACCCTGCTCGCCCACCTCGTGCGCGAGGCGGCCAGCCGGCTCGGCGACGACTGGGATATCGAGATCGTCGAGACGCACCACCGCATGAAGGTCGACGCGCCTTCGGGCACCGCGCTGCTGCTGGGCGAAGCGGGCGCCAAGGCGCGCGGCGTGACGCTCGCCGATGTGGCCGATCGCGGGCGCGACGGGATCACCGGCAAGCGCGAGAGCGGGCACATCGGCTTTGCCGCGCTTCGCGGGGGCAGCGTGGCGGGCGATCACACCGTCCATTTCCTAGGCGATGACGAGCGCATCGCGCTCTCGCACATGGCCGAAAACCGCTCGATCTTCGCCAAGGGCGCGGTCAAGGCCGCGCAGTGGCTGCTGGGCAAGGACGCCGGGCGCTACACCATGCCGCAGGTCCTGGGCCTTTAAGGGCCTCGCCGCGATGAAGAAGGCCGACATCTTCGAGTTCTTCCGGCGCCTGGCCGAGCTCAATCCCGATCCGGTGACCGAGCTGGAATTCGGCAACGTCTACCAGCTGCTCGTCGCGGTGACACTCTCCGCGCAGGCCACGGACGTTGGCGTCAACAAGGCCACGCGCAAGCTCTTCGCCGAGGTCAAGACGCCCGCGCAGATGGTCGCGCTGGGCGAAGAAGGCCTCAAGGAGCACATCAAGACGATCGGCCTGTTCAACTCCAAGGCCAGGAACGTCATCGCGCTTTCGCAGATCCTGGTCGACAAGTACGGCGGCGAAGTCCCCGAGGACCGCGACGCGCTGGTCGAACTGCCCGGCGTCGGACGCAAGACCGCCAATGTCGTGCTCAACTGCGCCTTCGGGGCCGAGACCTTCGCGGTCGACACGCATATCTTCCGCGTCGCCAACCGCACCGGCATGGCCAAGGGGAAAACCCCGCTCGCCGTCGAACTGGGCCTCGAAAAGAACGTCCCGCAGCCCTTTCGCGTCGGCTCGCACCACTGGATGATCCTGCACGGGCGCTACATCTGCAAGGCGCGCAGCCCCGAATGCTGGCGCTGCCCGGTAATCGACTTATGCGCCTACAAACCCAAGATCATGGAAAAAGGCGCTAAACCGGCTGCGACCAAGAGCACCAAGGCCAAAAGCGCCGCAAAGCCGCCCGCCCGGTCCTGATCCGCCTGCCCCGCCGCGCCCGGATCGCGGACGCGTGTGGCGCGGGAAAGGGAGCGGATGACACAGACCCAGACGCCCGGCGGTCCTGCCAGGCCCTGCCCAGGCCGACAGGCTCGCCCGGATCCATCCGGTCCCATTCATGCCGGGCACGGGCACGAATGGGGCGGACCGCATCCGGGCTGGCGCGCGGTGGTCTACCGTATCGCCTTCGAGACCGACACCACGACCGGGCGGCTGTTCGAGAAAGTGCTGATCGCGGCCATCGTGCTTTCGGTGCTGGTGGTGATCGCCGATTCGATCCCGACGTTGCACGCCCACTGGTATTTCGCCTTCACCCTGGCCGAATGGGTGTTCACCGCGCTCTTCACGCTCGAATACGTCTTGCGCATCGTGTGCCTGCGCGCGCCCTTTCGCTATGCGCGCAGCTTCTTCGGGATCGTCGATCTGCTCGCCCTGCTGCCGACGTACCTGGCGCTGCTGTTCCCCGCCATCCACGTCCTGATCGACGTGCGCGTGCTGCGCCTGCTGCGCATCTTTCGCGTGTTCAAGCTCACCGCCTATATCTCCGAATACCAGCAGCTGGGCCACGCGCTTGCCGCCAGCCGGCGCAAGATCGCGGTGTTCCTCGCCTCGGTCGTGCTGATCGTGGTGGTGCTGGGATCGCTGATGTACGTGCTCGAAGGGCCCGAGCACGGATTTACCTCCATACCCGTCTCGATCTACTGGGCGATCACCACGATGACCACCGTGGGCTATGGCGACATCACCCCGCAATCGCCGCTCGGGCGCTTCGTCACCGCGCTGATGATGCTGCTGGGCTGGGGCACGCTCGCCGTGCCGACCGGCATCGTCACCAGCGAGATCGCCTTTCGCCAGGCGCGCGAGGAGGAAGCCGGCCACCCGCAGGCGCATGGCCTCGCCACCCTTCACCTGAGCGGCTGCGCGGCCTGCGGCGAAGCGCATCACCTGCCCGAGGCGCGCCACTGCCACGCCTGCGGCGCGCGCCTGCCGCGCGTCGCGCCCTCTGCGAAATAGGGTCGGCTCATCCCAGGGCGCGATGAGCCTGACTCATCGCGCCCTGGTTAAGCCCGTGCGGCGCTTGAGCAAATCCAAGGCGTGATGCGTCAGCATCTCAGCGCCTTGGTATCAGAGCCCGATCCAAAAGTTCGGCACCGGCCCAAAAGTCGCCGACTGGTGATTTTTGGATCAGTCTCTCAGACGTCGTCGGCGCTGATCATTTCGGCACGGTCGATCTCGCCGGTCATCACCGCCACGGTGGTCGCCACGGCGGCATCGCCCGAGACGTTGGTGGTGGTGCGCATCATGTCCATGATCCGGTCCACCCCGGCGACGAGCGCGATCGTTTCGAGCGGAACGCCCACCGCGCCGAACACGAGCGCCATCATGATGAGCCCGGCCCCCGGAATGCCCGCAGCCCCCACCGCGCCCAGCGTCGAGAGGATCGAGATCAGGAAATAGGCGCTCCAGCTCAGGTGCACGCCGAAGACCTGCGCGCCGAACAGCGTCGCCAGCCCCAGGTACATCGCGGTGCCGTTCATGTTGATGGTGGCCCCCAGCGAAACGACGAAGCTCGCCACCGCGTTCGAAACGCCAAGGTTACGCTCCACACAGCGCATCGTGACGGGCAGCGTCGCGTTCGAAGAGGCGGTCGAATAGCTCACCGCCATCGCATCGACGATGCCCCGAAAGAAGTCGTGCACCGGCAGTTTGGCCAGGAAACGCAGCATCAGCGAATACATGCCGAAGATGATGATGAGGCAGCCCAGGTAGTTGAGCCCGACCAGCTTGGCGAGCGCGATCAGCGCGTCCTGCCCCAGCGTTCCGGCAACCCAGGCCATCAGCGCAAAGACGCCGAACGGGGTCAGCTCCATGACGATCATCGTCACCTTCTGCATGACCACCGAGCCCGCATCGAAGATCTTGATGAGCGGCTGGCCTTCCTCCCTGGCCATCAGGATACCGATGCCGATCAGCATGGCAAAGACGATCAGCGGCAGCACCTGCGCCTCGGCCATGACCTTGACCGGGCTTTCGGGCACCATCGAGAGGATCATGTCGACCGCGGTGGTCTCGTTCGGGGGCGGTACGGCGCCCAGGTTCAGTCGGCTGGTATCGAGCCCTTCACCCGGCTTGAACACCGTGCCCAGAAACAGTCCCAGCCAGACCGCGATCTGGCCCGTGACGACGAACAGGATCATCGCCCGGCCGCCCACCGCACCCAGCTTGCGCAAGTCGCCGATCGCGGTGATGCCCGATACCAGCGAGAAGAAGATCAGCGGCACCACGAGCATCTTCACCGACTTGATGAAGAAGTCCCCGATCCACTTGATCGACGCCGCGTCGGGCCCCCACAGGATACCCGCCACGATGCCCAGCACCAGGGCGGCAATGACCCGCTGCCACAGCGGGATGGCAAACCAGATACGCAGCATCAATCAACCTTCTCGTCCGGGCGCACAGCCCCCGCGCGCCCTCTCTCGCCTCCCACGCTCGCAAGTGCAGGCCGATTTATCAACCCTTTGCGCGCGGGAATTTCAGCCCTCGAACGCCGCCAGCGTGACCCGGCGGTAGATTCGGGCGAGCGCTTCGAGGTCGGCCAGCGCCACCGCTTCGTCCCGCTTGTGCATCGTCGCGTTGCACAGCCCGAACTCGATCACCGGGGCGATATCCTTGAGAAAACGCGCATCCGAAGTGCCCCCGCTGGTCGAAAGTTCGGGCGCGACGCCGGTCTCGGCCTCGATCGCGCGGGCCAGCAGAGCGGAAAATTCGCCCGGCTGGGTCAGGAACGCTTCGCCCGAGATCACCGGGCGCGCCGTCCCGCCGTGCTTTTGGGCAATGGCGCTGACCCGCGCGCCCAGCTCGGCGCCGGTGTGCCGATCGTTGAAGCGGATCGAGATGCGCGCCTCGGCCCTGGCGGGAATGACGTTGTGCGCAGGGTTGCCCACGGCAAGGTCGGTCACCTCCAGATTGGACGCCTGGAACCACTCGGTCCCCTCATCAAGGACCAGCGCGTCAAGCTCGGCCAGCATCGCGACGAGCCGGGTGATCGGATTGTCGGCAAGATGCGGATAGGCGACGTGGCCCTGCACGCCCTCGACGGTCAGGAAGATGTTGACCGAGCCGCGCCGGCCGATCTTCATCATGTCACCCAGGCGATGAACCGAAGTCGGCTCCCCCACCAGGATGAGGTCGGGCTTCTCCCCGTTCGCGGCCATCCAGTCCATCAGCGCGCGCGTGCCATGGACGGCCGGACCTTCCTCGTCGCCGGTGATGATGAAGCTGATCGTGCCCGCTTCGGCGGGAATTTCGGACGCCGCCGCAATCATCGCGGCGACCGAGCCCTTCATGTCGACCGCGCCGCGCCCGTAGAGCAGTTCGCCGCGCCGCTCGGGCAGGAACGGGGCGGTGGTCCAGCCTTCGCCGGGCGGCACCACGTCGACGTGCCCGGCAAAGGAAAAGTGGCGCGTGCCCACGGGGCCGCGGCGCACCGCGTAGAGGTTTTCGACCGGACCGTCGGGCGCTTCGCCCGCGACGAAGCGGTGCACTTCGAAACCGAGCGGGGCGAGCTGGCTTTCGAGACAATCGAACACCATGCCGGTGGCCGGGGTGACGCTGGGACAGGCGATCAGGGCTTCGGCAAGCTCGATGGCGCTTGCGGCGCGTTGTGCGGTCTGAGACATAATGCCCTGTGCCATCGCACATGCCCACCGCCTTGGCCATAGTCCGCAAGGGAACAACCATGCCCAAAATCGACCTCGATGCGCTCGCCACATCCAACGCGACCGGCTACCCCGCCCCCTTCGACGCCGCGGTCAGCGGACGCTGGTGGAAGCGGCTCGCCCCCGTCGCCGGGCTCACCCATATGGGCGCGAGCCATGTCGTGCTCGACCCCGGCAGCGCGTCGAGCCAGCGCCACTGGCACCGGGGCGAGGATGAACTCGTGGTCATGCTCACCGGCGAGGCGGTGCTGATCGAGGACGACGGGCGCACGCTGCTGCGCGCGGGCGATGTTTGCGGCTGGGCGGGCGGGGTCGAAAACGGACACACTCTCGTCAACGAAAGCGCCGCGCCTTGCAGCTTCATCGCGATCGGGGCCGGGCCGGAGCTGGGCGGGGTCTATTCCGATATCGACATGATGTGGAACGAGCAGGGCTACGTCCACAAGGACGGCACGCCCTATCCCGGTGCCGTGCCAGCGTCCGCCCGACCTGCCAGCGAAGAAGACGCCTAACCCAGCGCCCTGGCGAGCGCCGCCATCTTGGAGGCGGTAAACTGCCGGGCAAGGTCGCTCTTCGCCGCGATCAGGTCGAAGGCGTGGTAGGCACCGGGCGTAACCACGATCTCGCAGCCGATCCCCGCATCCAGCAGCCGCTGCCCGTAATCGACATCCTCATCCAGGAACAGGTCGACACCGCCGACCCCGATCCACGCAGGCGGCAGTCCGGCAACGTCCCTGACCCGCCCCGGTACGCCATCGCTCTGGTCCGGGAGCCCCGGCTCGCGGCCAAGGAAAGAGCGCCAGCCAAGGACGTTTTCCTCGGGCGTCCAGACGTAGACCCCCATCTGGCGCGGGCGCTGGATCACCGCGCCCACCCGGTCATCGAGCATCGGGTAGACCAGGCACTGGAAGGCCACCGGAACCTCACCGCGATCGCGCGCGGTGATCGCCAGCAGCGCGGCGTGGCCGCCCCCGGCGCTTTCGCCCAGCAGCGCGATCCGTGCCGGATCGACGCCTACCTGCGCTGCGTTACGGTAAAGCCACGTGAGCGCGGCATAAGTATCCTCGCGCGAGCCCTCATAGGTCGTCTCGGGCGCCAGACGGTATTCGACGGTGACCAGCGTGCAATCGAGCGCGCGGGCGGTCTCGGCAAGACCTGCCAGCGAATTGCGGGCCGATCCGAAGAGGTAGCCACCCCCGTGCATGTGAACGATGCCGCCGCGGCTGCGGCCCTTGCGCTCGTTGACGACGTAGATCGTCACCGGCTCGCGGCCGCCCGGAACCGGGACCTTGACCGCGCGCCACGGTCCCGGCGGCAGCGGCGCGGACGGGTCCGCCGGGACCCCGCGCTTCTCGCGCACCCAGTCGAACGTGTAGACACGCCCGACCTCGCGCGGCGGGAAAGCCCCGAGGAACGGACGCAAGCTCGGATCGACATAAGGCTCGGCATCGAAACCGTCGCCTGCCAGCGCGCCCGCGCCCGCCTCTGCCTCTGCCTCTGCCGCGCCGGGCCAGAACATGTCCCGGCCGCCCAGCGCGAGCCCGGCCGCACCGACGCCCATCACGCCCGCCGCGCGCAGCAGCGAACGACGCTCCAGTTGCTTGCCCCACTCCATCGCCCGTCTCCTCTTACCGCGCGCCGCCCGCGCCTCACACCGCCAGGGCTTCAGCCCTTGGCGAGAGCCGCGTCGAGCATCTTGGCGAGACGCAGGCCCGCCTGTTCGATCCGCTGGTCGACGATCGGAATGGCCTTCTCGGTCGCCGCCTCGGACCAGGTGATCCGCGCGGGTTCCCTGGCGTTGCACGGGATCGTACCGCCAAACGCCTCGGGATAGAGAAAGTCCTTCGAGATCTGCCAGGATTCGCGCGCCCAGTCGGCCACGTCACCGGTCGCCAGACGCGCCTTGTCCGCCTTCGAATAGGTCCGCACCAGCGGCGGATTGGCCGAGGAAATCGCGCGCTCGGCCAGCACGCCGTCCCAGATCGAATGGAGATTGCGCGCGGGCGCCGCACCGTAATCGGCGGTGATGCGGTTGCCCCCCAGATCGTGGTTTTCGCCCACGTGGAGCGGCTGGTGGACGTCGCCCACGAAGTGGACCACGAAGGACAGCGCCTGAAGGCGCAGGATCGGCGCGAGCTTGCGATCGGCCAGCAGGCGTTCGTTGCGGGTGATCTGCGCGGTCACGCAGTTGCCGTCGCGGCATTCCTCCTTGAGGTTGAAATCCCCGCAGACCGGCTGGTCGTGGTAGTGCCACGAAGACGCATAGGCCCAGCGCCAGTTCTCGCCCTTGATGCAGTCGGGCCAGACCGCCACGTCCTTGATCGTCTTCATCGGACAGGCGGGCGTGTCCATTTCCTTCTGGTGCGCCATCAGCTGGCGGATACGCGCCCGCGTCTCAGGCTGGATGTTGGCCCAGGCGATCGCCCCCACGGTGCGGTGGCCGAGCGCGCCCCAGGCCCGTGCGGGGCCCGCCGCGAACAGCGCCAGGCTCGCCAGTGCGGCGAGCGCCAATCGATGCCGTATCGTCACTTCGCGGGCGCCTCGTATTGTTCGATAACCCATTCCTCGGCCTCGGCCGCGGCGATCCAGGCCTGCATCCAGTCATGCTCCCACACCGCCTGCATATAGGCCTGCGCAAAGCCGGGGACGCCAATGCCGTACGTCAGGAAACGGCTGACGATCGGCGCGTAGAACACGTCAGCCGCGCCAAAAGTGCCGAACAGGAACGGCCCGCCCTTGCCGAAACGCGCGCGCGCCTCGGCCCAGAGGGTCAGGAGACGCACGATGTCGGCGCGGACCTCCTCGGTGATCGGCGCATCGGTGATGCGCTTGCGCACGTTCATCGGCAGCGCGCGGCGCAGCGCCATATAGCCCGCGTGCATTTCGGCGACCATTGAGCGCGCCATCGCGCGCGCGGCCTCGTCCTTGGGCCAGAACCGATCACGCCCCACCTTGTCGGCGAGGTAATCGATGATCGCCAGACTGTCCCAGACCACCGCATCGCCGTCCCACAGGATCGGAACCTTGCCGTGCGAGGGGGCCAGTTCGTCGGTCTCGGTCTTGATGCGATCCCAGTCCTCACCAAGGATGGGCACGGTCAGTTCGTCGAAGTGCAGACCCGATTGCTTGCACGCCAGCCAGCCGCGCAGCGACCAGCTGGAATAATTCTTGTTACCGATGATGAGCTTCACGTGGGGGCCGTTTCCTTTGGCAGTGCCCCGGAGGGGTAAAGCCTCTCCCCCCCGCTGTCGAGGCCCCTGCCCCGATCGATTGCATCGCAATCGGTGCGCGCCGCGCGAAAGCGCGCGCCGGGGCTCAGGAGAACGGAACCGTCAGCAGGTAGAACAGCGCGCCCACCGCCGCGCTTGCCGGGATGGTGATGAACCAGGCGATGATCACGCGGCTGGCCACCGACCAGCGCACCGCGCTCGCCCGGCGCGCCGCGCCCGTGCCGACCACCGAGCCGGTGATCGCGTGCGTGGTCGAGACCGGAATGCCCAGTGCGCTCGCCCCGAAGACCACGATCGAACCCGCGGTCGAGGCGCAGAAGCCCGAATGGTGGTTGAGCTTGGTGAGCTTGGAGCCCATCGTCTTGATGATCTTCCACCCGCCCGACAGCGTGCCTAGCGCAATCGCCGTGTAGCAGGTCAGCACGACCCATTCGGGGACGTGGAAACCGCCCTGAAGGTGTCCGGTCGAATAGAGCAGCACCGCGATCAGACCCATCGTCTTTTGCGCGTCGTTGCCGCCATGGCTGATCGAATAGGCCGCCGCCGAGATCAGGTGCAGGCTCTTGAACACGCGCTGCGAGCCGCGCGGCGTGGTGCCCTTGAACAGCCAGGCGGTCAGCAGCATCAGCACCATGGCGATGCCGAAACCGATGATCGGCGAGAGGAAGATCGCCACCACCGTCTTGGTCGTGCCCGAGCTTTCGACCACGCCAAAACCGCCGTGCATGATCCCTGCGCCCAGCAGGCCGCCGATCAGCGCGTGGCTCGAGCTGGACGGGATACCCTTCACCCAGGTCAGCACGTTCCACACCATCGCGCCGACCAGCGCACCGAACACCACCGCGGGCGTGATCGTGTCGGCCGAGACGATCCCCTTGCCGACCGTCTCGGCGACATGGAGGCCGACGAACCAGTAGGCGATGAAGTTGCCGCTCGCGGCAAAGAGCACCGCGACGACCGGCGAGAGCAGGCGCGTGGCGACGACCGTGGCGATGGCGTTGGCCGCGTCGTGCAGACCGTTGAGGAAGTCGAAGGCGACCGCCATCACGATCAGGCCGACGAGCAGCGGCATGGCAAGCGAATGATCCATGGGAAAAGCGGCTTCGCGTCAGGCGTGATCGATCACGAGACCGTCGATCTCGTTGGCGACGTCCTCGAAGCGGTCAACGACGCGCTCGAGCCGCTTGAACATTTCCTGACGCACGAGGAAGTAGAGCGGATCGCCGCGCCCCGCGTTGGCCGCCGCGCTCGCCTTGAAGATGCGCTTGAGACCCGCGGCGTGGATGTCGTCGGCGTGGCCTTCCATGCGCACCAGGCGCTCGGTCAGCTCGTGCAGGCGGTGGCCGTTGTCCGCGATCTTGCGGATCAGCGGCATGATTTCGGCGGTCAGGCGCGCGGCATCGACGATGATCGCGCACATGTCGATCATCTCGGGCTCGAAGTCGCTCACGTCGTAGAGGCTGACCGCGCCCGCCACCTGCTGCATCTCGTCGATGGCATCGTCCATCGTGGTGATGAGGCTGGTGATCGCCGAGCGGTCGAACGGGGTCAGGAACGTGCGGCGCACGCTCTGCAACACCTCGCGGGTGATCTCGTCGGCGTCGTGCTCGCGTTCCTCGATCTCGCGGATGTGCTGGTTGCGCCCGGCGCCGCCCTGCGCCAGACGCGCCAGCGCGTCGGCGCCGGCGACGAGAGTCGCGGCCTGCTTCTCGAAGAGATCGAAGTACTCGCCCTGCTGCGGCAGCAGCTTCTGAAACCAGGCGAACATTGCATTGACTCCTGTCCTGTCGGCCACCGCCTCGAGCACCCTTGCGGGGCTGGCCGCGGCCCGAAATTCGCGCGCGCCGAACGAGCGGATAAGCGCACTGAGGTCTTCCTCGTCAACCGCGTCGGCCGCCTCGGCGAGCGAAAACCAGCGCCTCTCGCGCTGGTGCTGCTCATCCCAGGTGTCAAGCATCTCGGTCACCGCGAAAGGAAAAACATCGACGTCGGCCCACACGTGGGCACCGGAATTGCGCCGCTTGCGGTAGCGGTAGGAGCCGAGCGGCGTCGGGCACACCGCGCCGCGCACCCCCGCCTCCTCCTCAGCCTCGACCGCCGCGGCGGCGTGCGGGCTCAGGGTCTTCATCAGCCCGCCCTTGGGCACCACCCAGCGCCGGGTCGCGCGCGAGGTGATCAGCAGGATCTGGATCGGCGCATCGATGGCGGGACTTTCGGTCCGGTAGGGCAGTACGGCAATCTGGCGCACGTAATGATGATCCTTGCTTGCCGGGCTGGCGTCAGCGGCGAATGGGAGGAACCCGCCCATCGATTCGAGCGGTCAGGCCGCCCGATACCGTGCGCTTGTTCGTCGCGCAATCGTCACAATCGCGCTTTCCCGCCCATCACGCCCTCATCCAGCGTCCGACCGACCGTGTGATCCGCCCTACAGACGTGAATCGCCCAGCACGGCCGCACGCAGCTCTTCTATGCCAAAGCCCTTTTCCGAACTCGTGACATGGATCTGCGGGTAGGCCGCAGAGTGCTTGCGCGCTTCGAGCAGGGTCGCCGCGTGGACCTTCTCCAGCTCGCTCGCCTTGATCTTGTCCGCCTTGGTCAGCACGATGCGGTAGCCCACCGCCGCCTCGTCGAGCATCTTCATCATCTCGGCATCGACCGGCTTCACGCCGTGGCGCGAATCGACGAGCAGCAGCGTGCGCTTGAGCACCACGCGCCCGCGCAGATAGTCGCGCACCAGACGGCGCCACTTCTCGACCACCGCGACCGGCGCCTTGGCGAAGCCGTAGCCGGGCATGTCGACCAGCCGGAACTGAAGCGGCTCGCCCACGTCGAAGAAGTTCAACTCCTGCGTGCGGCCCGGCGTCACCGAGGTGCGCGCGATCGAGCGGCGCCCGGTGAGCGCGTTGAGCAGCGAGGACTTGCCCACGTTCGAGCGCCCGCAAAAGGCGATCTCGGGCGCATCGGCATCGGCCAGGAACTGCAGCGAGGGCGCGCTCTTGAGGAACGTCACCGGCCCCGAGAAGAGCTTGCGCGCGCTTTCGATCAGCGCCTCGTCACGCTCTTCCCGGCCGCCCAGATAGTCTTGTGCGTCCACGCTCAGGCCTTGCCCTTCTGGCGCGCCTTGGCGCGTTCGGTGTCCTCGACCACCTTGGCGGCTTGAGCCTTGAGCTGCGGATGGCGGCTGTAAAGGAACTTCTGCTGACAGATGGTGAGGAGGTTGGAGGTGATCCAGTAGACCAGCAGGCCCGAGGCGAACGGCGCCATGACGAACATCATGAACCAGGGCATGATCATGAAGATCTGCTGCTGGGTCGGGTCCATCTGCGCCGGGTTGAGGCGGAACTGCAGGAACATCGTGGTGCCCAGCAGCAGCGCCAGCACGCCGATCGCCAGGAAGCCCGGCGGATCGAACGGCAGCAGGCCGAACAGGTTGAGCACGTGCAGCGGATCGGGCGCCGACAAGTCCTTGATCCACAGCACGAAGGGCTGGTGGCGCATCTCGATCGAGAGGATCAGCGTCTTGTAGAGCGCGAAGAACACGGGGATCTGAAGGAACATGGGGAGGCAGCCCGCGAGCGGGTTCACGCCTTCCTCCTTGTAGAGCTTCATGATCTCCTGCTGGGCCTGCGCCTTGTCGTCCTTGTAGCGCTCCTGGATCGCCTTCATCTTGGGCTGGATGGCGCGCATCGCGGCCATCGAGGCAAACTGGCGCTGGGCGACCGGGAACATCGCGCCGCGCACGATGACGGTGAGCAGGATGATCGCGAAGCCGAAATTGCCGACGATCTTGAACAGGCTCATCAGGAGCCAGAAGATCGGCTTCTCGAACCAGCGGAACCAGCCCCAGTCGATCGACAGGTCGAAGTTCTTGATACCCTGCTTGGCGTAGGCAGCGAGCACTTCGTGCTCCTTGGCGCCGGCAAAGATCTTGGTGGTGACGGTGTTGGTCTGACCCGCCTGGACGATGTCCTTGTCGTACAGGATGTCGGCGCGGAAAATGTGATCGCTAAGCGCGCGGTAGGTCCCTTGCGCCTTTTCCCCGGTCGGGATCAGGGTCGACATCCAGTAGACGTCGGTAAAGCCGATCCAGTCGGTGTTGCCGGTGGTCTCGAGCGTCTTTTGCGCGACCACGTCCTTGTAGTTGGTGCTGAACGAGACCGAACCGTCGAAGGCGCCGATCGGGCCCGAGTGGACCTGGTAGCTGTCGAGGCTGGCGGTCAGATCGGTGCGGTTGAGCAGCGCGAAGGGCTGGATCTGGATCGGAGCCCTGGCGCTGTTGCGCACCGACTGGTCGACCGTGACCATGTAATTGTCATCGACATGGTAGGTCAGCGCGTACGTCTGGCCCCGGCCGTTGTCCCAGGTCAGCGTGACCGGGGTCTGCGGGGTCAGCTTCGCGCCCGGCTGCGCGGTCCACAGCGTGCCCGCACTCGGCGTCAGGCCGCCCTGCCCGGCCCAGCCGACTTGCGCGTACTGCTGCGCCGGCGTGCCGGCGGGCGAGTAGATGCGCACCGGCCCGGAATTCTTCTGGACCGTCTCGCGATGGCGGTTGAGCACCAGATCGTCGAGCAGGCCGCCCTGGAGGTTGATCGAACCCGACACGCCCGGCGCCACGATCGGCACGCGGTGGCCGCCGGCCAGCGCGGTCTTGAGGTCCTTCGCCTCGAGCGCCATCTCGGCCGCATCGCGCAGGCCTCCCTCTCGGGTGGCCTTGGGCTCCTTGGCCGACTTGGTCGTGTCCTGCTGGGCGGCCTGGGCCTGCTCAGCCTGCTCGGTCTTGTGGGCGTTCGGATAGAGATAGCCGACGCCGGCCTCCCATCCGAAAAGCACAAGCGCCGTCAGCACGACCGCTAGGATGATGTTACGCTGATTTTGCACGAAGGCTTTCCTGTCGTCGTCTCGTCAGTGGCAACAGCGGTCCGTTTCCGTCCGCTCGCTCTTGGATTTCGGTTCGGTTCCGGGCACCGGATCATAGCCGTGCCCGCCCCAGGGGTGGCAGCGCAATAAACGCCATATCGCAAGGTATCCACCCTTAATCGCACCATGCGCACGCACCGCCTCGATGGCGTACTGCGAGCAGGAGGGCGAAAAGCGGCAGGTCGGCGGCATCACGGCCGAAGGGCCGAGCTGCCAGGCCCGCGCCAGGCCGATCAACAGCAAGCCGGGAAGCCGGCGCACAAAGCGCAGCGGCGCGATCACCCGGCACTGTCCGGAACGGGAGCGTGAGACGCGCCGGAAGCCGCATCGGCGCGCCCTTTCCCGCGATCCGCGCTCGATGTCTTGCGCGGCCCCCGCTTGCCGCGCGGACCTTTGCGCGGCGGATCGCCCTTGCCCGCGCGGGCCCGGCCGAGCGCGGCCAGAAGTTCCTCGCGCAGCAGGGCGAAGTCCCGCTCGACCCCGTTCTCGCGCCCGATCAGCACGTGATCGGTGTCGGCCAGGCCATGTTCGGGCAGGATTTCGCGCAGGAGCGCCCGAAACCGGCGCTTCATGCGGTTGCGTACGACCGCGTTGCCGATCTTCTTGGTAACCGTGATCCCCGCGCGCAGGCCCTTGCCCTCGTTGCGATTCGCCAGCAGCACGAATCCGGGCCGCGCCACGCGCGTACCCCGGTTCGCGGCGAGGAAATCGGCGCGCCGGCTGAGAATGGCGTAAGGAACGGTCATCGCATCTCGCAAGCTAGGCAGGCACGGCCGGACGGCAAGCACCGATCCGCCCAAGCGCCAAGCTGGCTCCACAAACGACGGCGGCCCGCGCCGCTGCCCGTGCGCCCTTGCGAAGGGCACCCGGCAGCCACGCGGGCCGTGCCGTTACCGGCCTTTCCCGCAAGGGAAAGGCACGGCAGGAATGCAATCAGGCCGAAAGCTTCTTGCGGCCGCGAGCGCGGCGAGCGCGAAGCACCTTGCGGCCACCGACGGTCGCCATGCGGGCGCGGAAGCCGTGACGGCGGGCGCGGACAAGGCGGCTGGGCTGGAAAGTGCGCTTCATGTCAGTCCTCGAATAGTACAGATAGGCCCACTCAAGGACCGAACAAAAAGGCCGCCCGCAAGCAGACGACCGCAAAACAGATGCGCGCCGTTACGTGAGCGACGGGCAAGAGTCAAGAACACCCGCCCGATTCGTTGCACCCGGCCCGCTTTTTACCCGAACCGAAACGGGCGAAGGCACCCGCGCCGCTCCACCAGGGAAACAGCGCGGGTGCCTTCTGCGACGTGACTGCCCCTCCCGGGGGGAGGAGAGACGCAATCTGCATTGAATGAAGGGACCTTATAGACGCGGCGGGCTGGAAGGGCCAGCCCGAAACAGGTAACGCGAAGAAGACCGGCGATCAGGAACGCCCGTCCACCGGTGTCGGATCGCTCGCAGCGGCCAGGGCCACGCCAGCGGGCGAATCGAGCGAGACCCACAGGCTCATCACCCCCGCACCGAACCAGCGTGCGGAGGCGAAGGGCACCGAATTGGTCATCGCGTAAAAGGCCTCGGCTTCGATCGGACTCATGCCCATCTGCTCGTAATAAGTCACGTAGCGCCGGTTTTCGGGCGCGCTCGAAGCGTAGTCCGACGGTTCGAGCCCGGTGTCGTCGAGCCAGGAATGGACCGCGAACTCGGCGCCGGGATCGGCCGTGCGCCGCGCTCCGGCCAGGAACAACTCGACCCCGCCCGACCGCACCGAGCCGTTGGCCGGCACGTGAGTCGCGATACCGCGGGCACGGATCATGCGGCCCAGCTGGAGGTTGGCGATGTCGTCCTCGGTACCGGGACACTCCACCATTTCGATCTGCGCAATGCCGGGATGGTCGCGCAGCATGGCCTGGAACTGCGCCGGGCTGCGCGGCCCGGTCACATCGACGAGCGCCGCGTGCGTGGCATCGATCACCCGGAACGGACCATAGGCCGCCTCGCGCCCGGTCAACCGCGCCGGGGCTGCCGCCGCAGCTGGCATGAGCGGCGCGGGCGAATCGAGCCGCACCAGGCGTTCGCCGCCCGTCACCGGCAAACGCGGCGCCTCGAGCGTCAGGTCGAAGGGCTCATAGGCAATCTGTTGCGCCGCGGCCGGTCCAGCCAGTCCCACCGCCAGCGCGCAGGCCCCCGCCACGGCGAAAGCCGGAACAAGCGCTGTGCGCACGAAGTCGGCAGGATGTCGCATGCCCCGAACATGCGGCCGGGGCCGTTACCCAATCCGTGAGAGGTAAGGTTAAAAGGCTGTAAGTCGCGCGCCACGCAGTCAAACGCGGCTCGACAGGTCGCGCCGGCCAAATAAGTATCACTACCTAGTTCATTCGCAGCGCAGACGCCGGTCCGCGCGCCCAGCAGGGATGTTTGGCTTGGTCGCACTCGTCTCGACCGTCGCCTACCTCGGGCTCGACGCGCGCGCGGTCGAGGTGCAGTGTCAGGTGGCGCCCGGAATGCCCGGCTTCGCGCTCGTCGGCCTGCCCGACAAAGCGGTGGGCGAAAGCCGCCAGCGGGTCAGCGCGGCGCTCACCGCGATGGGCCTCGCGCTGCCGCCCAAGCGGATCACCATCAACCTTTCCCCCGCCGACCTGCCCAAGGAAGGCTCGCACTACGATCTGCCCATCGCGCTCGCGCTGCTCACCGCGATGGGCATTCTCGATGCCGAACAGATGGCCGAAGTGGTCGCGGTGGGCGAACTCGCGCTCGACGGGCGGATCATCCCCTCACCCGGCGTCCTGCTTGCCGCACTCCACGCCAGCGGCGCGGACAAAGCGCTGATCTGCCCGGCCGCACAAGGCGCCGAGGCCAGCTGGGCAAGCGGGGTTTCGGTCACCGCCGCGCCCGATCTGGTCAGCCTGCTCAACCATCTGAAGGGCGTGCAGGCGCTGCCCCGCCCTGCTCCGGGCACGGTCGAAGCCTCCGCCCCCGGCCCCGACCTGCGCCAGGTCAAAGGCCAGGAGACCGCGCGCCGCGCGCTCGAGATCGCGGCCGCCGGTGGGCACAACCTGCTGATGTGCGGCCCGCCGGGCGCGGGCAAGTCGCTGCTGGCCGCCTGCCTTCCGGGCATCCTGCCCGAACTTTCACCCGCAGAAGCGCTTGAAGTCTCGATGGTCGCCTCGGTCGCGGGCACGCTCGAGGACGGGCGCATCAGCCGCGCACGCCCGTTTCGCGCGCCGCACCACTCGGCCTCGATCGCGGCGCTGACCGGCGGCGGGCTCAAGGTGCGCCCCGGCGAAGTCTCGCTCGCCCACCTGGGCGTGCTGTTCCTCGACGAATTGCCCGAATTCCAGCGCACCGTGCTCGATTCGCTGCGCCAACCGCTGGAGACAGGATCGATCACCGTCGCGCGCGCCAACGCCCACGTCACCTTTCCCGCGCGCGTCCAGCTGATCGCGGCGATGAACCCGTGCCGCTGCGGGCATCTGGGCGATGCCGCGCTGGCCTGCTCGCGCGCGCCCAAGTGCGCGGCGGACTATCAGAGCAAGGTTTCCGGCCCGCTGCTCGACCGGATCGACCTGCACGTCGAGGTCGACCCGGTGCGCGCGATCGACCTTGCCCTGCCCTCGACCTCGGAAGACAGCGCCAGCGTGGCTGCGCGCGTGCGCCGGGCGCGCGCCGTGCAGAGCCGCCGCCTCGAAGGAACCAGGGCACGCAGCAACGCCGAACTCGACGGCGACCTGCTCGACACCCACGCCGCGCCCGACGAGGCAGGACGCCAATTGCTGTTGCAGGCCGCCGAAGCCATGCGCCTCACCGCGCGCGGCTACACCCGCATCCTGCGCGTCGCGCGCACGCTCGCCGACCTGGCCGGAGCGCCAACCATCGGCCGCGCGCACATCGCCGAAGCGCTGAGCTACCGCCGCCAGCCCCCGCGCGCGTGATCCCCGCGCGCGTGATGAAAGTGACCTCGCCCGAAACCCGGCGCCCCCGTCAGACCGGGCTCAAGGGCAGCCTGAGCCTTATCCTGTCACTGACCGCGTTTGCCCCGGCGACGATCGCCGCTGCCGCTCACCCCCCCCGCACCCACACCGATCCAGCCCACACCGATCCAGCTGAGCGCGGCCATCGCCAGGGCAAGCGGTCAAACAGTACCACACGACGATTTGCGCGCGATTTCCTGCAAGGTGCTTCCCGAAGAGCCGACCGAATGGCTGTGCAGATGGCAGCAGAAGGGTCGCTCGCGCTGGTCCCTACGCGAAACGTACCTGGCGATGGACGGCGACCACTGGGTCCTCATCGACGGACCGCCCGCATCGTGGCCCTGACCGCCTGCGACGCTCAACCAAACGCCGCCACGCCGCAGCCCGCCGCGAAGGCGCGCAGCAGGCGCTGGCCTTCGTCCCACGCGCCCAGCCCACTGTCCGCGTTGATATGGCCAAGCGCGCCCACGCCAACGAAGCCCGCGCCGCGCGTGCGCGCGAAGCGCTCGGCAAAGGCGAGCGAGGCGTAAGGGTCGTTCGCGCTCGCCACCACCAGCGCGGGGAAGGGAAAGGCGCTTTGGGGCGGATCGACGAAACTGCCGGCCTGCGCGCGCGGAAAGTCGGCCCCATCGGGATCGGGCGGGGCGACGAGAAAGGCGCCCGCCACGCGCGCGGCCTGTGCGCGGCCGGCCGCCCAGTGCGCCACCAGCAGGCAGGCCAGCGAATGCGCGACGAGCAGCACCGGTTCGCCGGTGCTCCCGCCAGCGCCGCCGCGCGCATCCTCGATTCCCCGGTCGAGCGCGGCGATCCAGTCCTCCCGCTCGGGCTGGTCCCAGCTCGCCGGAGCAAACCGGCGCAGCGATGGGTCCTGCGCTTCCAACCGGCTCTGCCAGTGCGCCGCGCCCGAACCGCCCAGCCCCGGAAGTATCAGTGTCGCCATGCGTGCCGTTCCCTGCGGTAGATCTAGCCCCTTCCTGACGCATTCGATTGCGCTTTGCAAAGCACCAATTGCCTCATCCTCCAATGACTTGCGGCAGCGGACACCGGACCATGCCGCGCTCCTCGATTGCCACGGCGGGGCAAACCGGGCAGAGCCGCAGCAATTGCTCCCGCTGCACTACCGCACGGGGGATGCAGGAAGGTTGATGGCATGAACACCCAGTGGGACAGGCGCCGACTGCTGGCGCACGGCGCACGCGCCTCGGCAGGACTGGCAAGCCTCGCAAGCCTGCCCACCGCCCTGCACGCGGAAATCCTGGGCAAGGGGTTCGAAGGGCTCGCCGGTCCGCGCGCCGACACCGCGCGCACGCTCCTCCAGTCCGCGCGCCAGGTCAGCTTCGGCACCGGCAAGGACGTGTGGATGTGGCTATCCTCGCTGTGCCCGTGGTGCCAGAAGTTCTTTCGCGAAACGCCCTCCCTTACCGTGCCGGGCTTTCGCATCCACTACATCCCCTTCATCCTGGGCGATGCCGAAACCGGGGCCGTGCTCAAGGTGATCGACGATCCGAGCGAGGCGACCTTCCTCAAGTTCATGCGCCGCGAACTGGGCGATGCCCCGCCGATCGCCTACAGCCCGTACTACAGCGGACCGCTTGACTACACCGGCGGCCCCTCGACCCGGCTTTCGCGCCACCACGCGCATATCCGGCTCATTCAGACCGCGTTCGACGCCGACGCCGGCTACCCGACCGAAACCGGCCTCAACCGCCAGCTGTCCACCCCACGCACCTTTTTCCGCACGCAGAAGGGCGCGTTGCTGATGTGGGGCGGGGCGTTCGGCGCCCGGCAGTTCGACATGTTGCGCGGGCTCTAGGCCCCCGATGCCCGTCGCCTCCCGATCCGGGTCCGCAGCCCTCCTGTCGGGGGTCGCGATCCTCACCGCGCAAGTCTCGATCACGCTGGGCGCCGCGCTCGCCAAATCGGTCTTTGCGCAAAGCGGACCGGAAACGGTGGCCGCGCTGCGCACCGTCCTGGCCGCCAGCCTGCTGGCCCTGCTCGTGCGTCCCAAAGTCCGGACGCTGGCCGCCGCAACGCTCGGCTGGGTGGCGCTCTACGGGCTGGCGCTGGGCGGCATGAACCTGCTCATCTACGAGGCGCTGCGGCGCCTGCCGATCGGCATTGCGGTGGGCGTGGAGATCTGCGGCCCGCTCTGCGTCGCGCTCGCCGGGGCGCGTTCGGCGCGCGAAGCGCTCTGGCCGCTGCTGGCCGCCTGCGGGTTGGCGGTGCTGATCCCCTGGCCCGGCCGCGGCCATCCGCTCGATCCGGCGGGCCTTGGCTTTGCGCTGGGCGCGGCGTGCTGCTGGGCGATGTACATCGTGTTCGGGCGCCGGGCTTCGCGGGCGGGAAGCGGGACGGCGGTCGCGCTCGGTATGCTCGCGGCCTGCCTCGTCACGGTGCCGAGCGCGCTGGCCGCCCATGCCGCACTGCCCCCCGCGCCGGTCTGGGCCGCAGCGCTGGGCGTCGCGATGCTTTCGAGCGTCTTTCCCTACCTTCTGGAGATGCGCGCCATGGCTGCCCTGCCCGCGCGCGTGGTCGGGCTGATCTCCAGTGCTGCCCCGGCCATCGCCGCGCTCGTCGGGTATATCGCGCTGGGCGAGGCGCTGACGCCCTTGCAACTGCTCGCCATCGCGCTGCTGATCACCGCAGCTGCGGGCTGTTCGCTCCAGAGCCGCCCGCCGGTCGCGCGGATCGAGGACGAGCCCCCGCTCTGAAGATTCAGCCCACTGGCAGCGCGGCGCGCGGTTCCTCGACGTCGATCTGGCGCAGCACTTCGCCGATCACGCGCGCATCGCTGGCAAAACCCAGGTGCGAGCAGCGGATCGCCACCGCCCGGTCGCGCTCGCTCGGCCAGCCCTTGGCCGAACGCGGGTGGATCACACCGTCGCGCGGGCTCCACAGCGCGATCGTGGGCACCGGCGGCTTGACGCCCAGCGCGCATTCGACCGGCGGCGCGTCGACCGAGTGGCCGGTAATGACCTGATAGGCGCGCCAGGCATTGTTGGCGCGCGGATCGCCCGAAAAGGGCGTACCCATGGTGATGACCTTGGCCACGAGCGCGGGTTCACGCCGCGCGATCTCGCGCGCGAAGAGCCCGCCAAGGCTCCAGCCCACCAGGACCACCGGCTGGCGATGGTCACGCGCCAGCCGCGCCACGCGGCGCATCAGAAAGGCAAAATTTTCGGGCGTCGGGCCCAGGTTGAAGCCCAGCCCCCATTCGTGGACGGCGTGGCCCGCCTCGGCCAGCGCCTCGGCCATGGCGCGCATGCGCTTGGGGTGCGCGCCGAAACCGGGCAGGAGCATGACCGGCTGCGGGCTGCGCGCGGCCAGGACCGCCCCACGGCGCGGCGTGCCCATGCCCCAGAGCGAGGCCAGCTCGCGCGCGAACAGGCCTAGCCTGGGCTTGCGCACGCCCTCGGGATGGGGCTCGCGCCCCAGTGCGGCGCGGCGCAGCACTTCGGCGCGCATCTGTCCGAACTGATCCCAGGTCTGCTGATTCACGTCCCTTGTCCTACCTTACTTGCGTTCCGTCTTGCGCCTGTCCCATTTCTCCCCGCAACGCGCGGGCAAGTCGTTTGTCCTGCCAGCCCTTTCCTGACTGCACGCTGAGCGAACGTCCTCCCTCGAGAACCTGCCCCTGACGCCATGCAGCGCGAACCCGGCCGGAGCGCGCGGTTAGCACCCCCGCGCCCCCGCACCAACAATTACAGTTTAATGACACACTGCGGTCGCCTTTTCGCCTGCGATCCTGGGACCGACCCGACGAGCCGTTGCGGTGCGTCACGATATACCCCATATGTTCCGCATGGCCGAACTCATCATCCGCCGCGGGCTCGACGAGCCGGACACCTCGGGCTCGTTCACCCCGCACAAACCCGAACGTCCCGAAAAGTCGCTTCCCGGCAAGCGCTTCGAGATCGTCTCCGACTACCAGCCGGCAGGCGACCAGCCCACCGCGATCGCCGAACTCGTCGCCGGGGCCAGGGCCGAGGACAAGACCCAGGTGCTGCTGGGCGTCACCGGGTCGGGCAAGACCTTCACCATGGCCAAGGTGATCGAGGAGCTGCAACGCCCCGCGCTGATCCTGGCGCCCAACAAGATCCTCGCCGCCCAGCTCTACGCCGAGATGAAGGACTTCTTCCCCGAAAACGCGGTCGAATACTTCGTCTCCTACTACGACTACTACCAGCCCGAAGCCTATGTGCCGCGCTCGGACACCTACATCGAGAAGGAAAGCTCGGTGAACGAGGCGATCGACCGGATGCGCCATTCGGCCACCCGCGCACTGCTCGAGCGTGACGACGTGATCATCGTCGCCTCGGTCTCGTGTCTTTACGGCATCGGTTCGGTCGAGACCTATTCGGCGATGATCTTCGACATCGAGGTCGGCAAGGAAGTCGACCAGCGCGAGCTGATCCGCAAGCTCGTGGCGCTCCAGTACAAGCGCAACGACGCCGCGTTCTCGCGCGGGACCTTCCGCGTGCGCGGCGACAATCTCGAAATCTTCCCGTCACACTACGAGGACATGGCCTGGCGCGTGTCCTTCTTCGGCGATGAGATCGAGGAGATCGCCGAGTTCGACCCACTCACCGGCAAGAAGGGCACAACGCTGGAAAAGGTGCGGGTCTACGCCAATTCGCACTACGTGACCCCCGGCCCGACGATGAAACAGGCCTCCGAGGCGATCCGCTTCGAACTGAGCGAGCGGCTCAAGGAGCTGGAGAGCGAAGGCAAGCTGCTCGAAGCCCAGCGGCTCGAACAGCGCACCAACTTCGACCTCGAGATGATCGCGGCGACCGGTTCGTGCAACGGGATCGAGAACTACTCACGCTTCCTCACCGGCCGCCTGCCCGGCGAGCCGCCGCCAACGCTGTTCGAATACCTGCCCGACAACGCGCTGCTCTTCGTCGACGAAAGCCACCAGACCGTGCCGCAGATCGGCGCGATGGCGCGGGGCGACCATCGCCGCAAGATCACGCTCGCCGAATACGGCTTCCGCCTGCCCTCCTGTATCGACAACCGCCCGCTTCGCTTCAACGAATGGGACGCGATGCGCCCGCAGACCTTCGCGGTCTCGGCAACGCCGGGCGGCTGGGAAATGGAGCAGACCGGCGGCGTCTTTGCCGAACAGGTCATCCGCCCCACAGGCCTCATCGATCCGCCGGTGGAAATCCGCCCGGTCGAAGATCAGGTGCAGGACTGCATCGCCGAGTGCAAGGCGACCGCCGAAAAGGGGTTCCGGACGCTCGTCACCACGCTCACCAAGCGCATGGCCGAGGACCTCACCGAATTCATGCACGAGGCCGGGGTGCGCGTGCGCTACATGCACTCCGACGTCGAGACGCTCGAACGCATCGAGCTGATCCGCGACTTGCGCATGGGGGTCTACGACGTGCTGGTGGGCATCAACCTGCTGCGCGAAGGCCTCGACATTCCCGAGTGCGGGCTGGTCACCATTCTCGATGCCGACAAGGAAGGCTTCCTGCGCTCGGAAACCTCGCTGATCCAGACCATCGGGCGCGCCGCGCGCAACGCCGAGGGGCGCGTGATCCTCTACGCTGACCGGATGACCGGCTCGATGGAACGCGCCATCGCCGAAACCGATCGCCGCCGCGAAAAGCAGAAGGAATACAACGAAGAACACGGCATCACGCCGCAGACGATCAAGCGGCGCATCGCCGACATCGTCGCCGACACCGCCAGCCGCGACGGCGTGACCGTGGAGATCGAGACCGAGGACGGCGCGAACAACCTCGTCGGGCACAACCTGCGCGCCTATATCGAGGATCTGGAAAAGAAGATGCGCACCGCCGCCGCCGACCTCGAATTCGAAGAAGCGGGCCGCCTGCGTGATGAAATCCGCCGCCTCGAGGCAAGCGAACTCGGCTTGCCCGAAGCCGAACACAAGGCCCCGCTGGTGGGCCGTTCGAACGAAGGCAAACCCGGCACGCGCAAGACCCGCTACGGCAAGCAGACCCGGAAGTGGGGCAAGTAGGAACGCCCTGATCCGGTCAGGAATGAGCCGGAGCGCGAGGCCCGTCGCCCTCGCGCTCCGCACGCAGCCCGACACAGCTCTTCCCCCCCCTCATGGCGCAGGAAAGACGCGTTGGGCCGTTCGAGGCTCAAGCCTTTCGGCCGACAATCTTGTCTGTCTAATCACTCAAAGAATCGACTCGATCCATCAATTGGGCCGCCCCTCACTGCGAAACGCCCACTTCCATCTTTTCCGAAAAGTGAGTCTAATTTTTCATTTTCACTGTATTTACAGCAAGAAATTTCCGTATTCGCCGAATAGGCGCAAAGACCGCCCACCCGCTCGCTTGACAAAAAGGCAGGCTCACGGATACGAAACTTGTCAGACTAATAACGGCAACACGATTGCCTGATCTGGGGGAGTTTCATGACCGTACTCGCGCCATCAGTGCGTCGTCGCACGCTTGCCTTTTCGCTACCGCTGCTGGCCGCGCTCGCCGGGCTTTCCGGCTGCGGGGGCGATGATTCCGGCTCGCAGCCGTCCACCACTACGGTCGACATCTCGAGCACCACGCCGGTGAGCGATCTCGACACCGGCTACCAGCTGCGCATCGTCAACGCGGGAACCGGCGCCACGCTGACGATTGCGGGTTCCAGCCAGGTCGCGGGTGCCGCGGTGAGCAGCGCGGTTGACGATGCCTCGCTCGCGCAGCGCTGGCACGTCATGCCGATGGGCAGCGGGCAGTACAACATCGAGAACATGCTCACCCATCAGGTCGTGGGCATCACCAGCGCCTCGACCGAAACGGGCGCGCAGGCGGTGCAATGGGCCGACAACGGCACCAGCGACCATCTCTGGGCGTTCTACCAGCTGTCCAACGGCAACTACGCGCTCAAGAACGTCAACAGCGGCCTCTACCTCGAGGATGCCGGCTCGGGCGTGATCGACCAGATCGCGCGCGACACTTCGGCCAAGGCGCAGGAGTGGACAATCACCGTCACCACCACCGCAGCCTATCCCGCGCCGATGGCGGTCAGCGGCGCGGGCATCGACGTCCACGACCCTTCGATGATCCAGGACCCGCAGGGCACCTACTGGCTCTATGGCACGCACAACACGCTTGCCCAGTCGAGCGACCTGACCAACTTTACCGCCATGACCACAGGCGCCATTTCGCCCGACTTCAGCTGGTGGGCGAGCAAGAACACCACCGGCACCGGCGGGCGAACCGACATCTGGGCGCCGAGCGTGCTCTACGCCAACGGCACCTACTACCAGTACTATTCGATCCCGGTCTACGACACACCCTCGCAGGTGGGCACCAACCAGGGCGCGGAGGCGGTGATCGCGCTGGCCACCAGCCCCAACCCCGACGGCCCCTGGACCGATGCGGGCGAAATCATCGCCTCGTGCGGCACCACGCCCGGCTGCACCACCACGTTCAACGCGATCGACCCTGCTCCCTATATCGATAGCGAGGGCAAGTGGTGGATGGCCTTTGGTTCGTGGGAGGATGGCATCCACGTCCTCCAGCTCGACCCCGCGACCGGCCTCCAGCTCGCCTCGGACCAGACCGTCTACCACATCGCGCGGCGCGACGCGGGTGAGGAAGGGCCCTTCATCTTCCCCTATACCGTTGGCGGAGTGCACTATTACTACTACTTCGCGCCGATCAACGTGTGCTGCCAGGGCACCAGCAGCCTCTACCGCATCATCGTCGGACGTTCGACCAGCCCGACCGGACCGTTCCTCGATCGCGGCGGGCTCGACCTGCTGAACGGCGGCGGCACGATCCTGCTGAGCACCCACGGCACCATCTACGGCCCCGGCGGGCAGAGCGTGATGGACAGCGCCAGCGGCCCGATCCTCGTTTACCACTACTACGACGGCACGCAGAACGGGCTGCCCCAGCTCGGCCTCAACACGCTCGTCTTCGACGCGCAAGGGTGGCCCCACGTCGAGTGACGGGGGCCAGACGGGGAGCGCGGTCGGGCTTTCAAAAGCCGATCCGCCCTCTCCCTTGCGGCTTGACCGCGCATTCCGCCGCAAGCCGCTGCACGATTTCCCCCGCATCGCGGGCCGGTGCGTGGCGCAGCTGGCGCGCGACCACCGCAAAGTCCCCCGGCGTCAGCCCCGCCAGCGCGGCAAGCGAGGCCGGAGCCTCCATCCCGAACCACGCCGCGAAGGCCCGCGCCGCCTTGTCCGGCCCCAGCGCGCGCAGTTCGAGCTTGAACACGAAACGGCGCAGGCTCGCCGGATCGAGCTTGCCGGTATGGTTGGTCGCCGCGACCACCGGCAGCGGGTGCCGATCAAGCCAGGTCAGCATCTCGTTGACTTGCGTGCGTTCCCAGCTGGCGCGCGCGTCACCGCGATCGAACAGGAGCGAATCCGCCTCGTCGAACAAGAGCACCGCCCCTTCCTCGCGCGCCCGGACGAAGGACTTTGCGATCTGCTGCTCGGTCTCACCCACCCAGCGCGAGAGCAGGTCCGAAGCGCGGCGCACCAGCAGCGGCCGGTCGAGCGCGCGGGCCAGATGATGCGCCAGCGCGGTCTTGCCCGTCCCCGGCGGGCCGGACAACAGAAGCGAGACATCCGCCCCGCCACCTTGCCCCATCGCCGCGAACAACGGCCCAAGCGGGCGGTCGGTCTCGAACAGGTCGATATCGCAAGGTCCGAAACCGGCATCGGGCAGCTCGCTCCCGCGCAGCGCGCGCGCCAGCGATCCGGCGGCGCGCAAACCCGCATCCCCATCCCC
>NZ_JALHLF010000035.1 GCF_022832435.1 Novosphingobium organovorum
CGCCTTTCCATGCTCGTCAGCCAAGCGTGACACGGTAGTCAGATGCCGGCAATGGGGCGTATGCCGCTGGGCTGGTCTCGGGCCAAATTTTTCGACGGCCTGGGGGCCGCGCATCGCGCCCAGCCTCCGAGGCCGCAGGTCGGCCAGGCGCCCAAGTCGGGCGCTCAGTGCCTGATTTGACGCGCTTGGGAGCTGTCCGTCCGCTCTATGGATACAGGCGCACCGCACTTGCGCTAAAATTACTTCTTTGACCATCGCTGAACTGCGCCAACAGGACCTCGCAGAACCCGCACCAAGCGAAGGCCAATCGCCGCAACGATCAAGAGTAGAGTGATCGCGGCCAGCACTTGTCCGCCACTCTCCGGTAGAATGTTGCTAAGCAAGACATACGCCACTGCGCCAAGGAGCGCGACCAACTCGAACGCCAGCCATTTCGCAAAGGTCGTGAGATACCGGATAAGAGCCATGGCACTTATGGTGCACCCGCGAGCTTCCGTCGGCAAGGCTGCGGTGCTGGCTGACGACGACGCGCCCTTGTCGGTCGCTCGCTGGCCGATTGACTGCTCCAGGAAGCCGTATGTCCGGTATCGCTTCCTGAAGCTGATCCGAGGTTGAAGAAGCGAGCTAGCGCACGTTGACGAGTTAGCCCAGCTCACTAGGTTTCCGGTATGCGAACTCTCCTCATCGCTGCACTTCTAGCCGTCCTCGCCGGATGCTCAGATGCATGCACGAACACTTTGGTCATGAGCGCCATCTCGCCGAATGGTGAGCATAGAGCCGATTTGTTCCAGCGGGACTGCGGGGCGACCACAGGTTTTTCGACACAGATTTCAATCTTGGCCGCAGACGTAAAGTTGTCTGGTAGCGGCAACGCATTTCGAGCGGATGATGACCATGGAGCCGCACGTACGGGGGCATGGGGAGGCCCTTGGGCGGAAGTGCAATGGCTCACGGCAGACCACCTACTGGTTAGATACGCTGCAAAATCGCGAATATTCGAACGTTCAACCGACGTTGAAGGCGTTGAGGTGACCTATCAGGCGATGACCAGATAGGCGTCGGCCTCTTGGGCACGTTGCGCCCATCCAAGCCGTTGAAGCGCTTGGAGCGGCTTTTCGAAAGCCGTCGTTCGCTCGAGCCATGAACCCACTCACTTTCGCCGGTCTAGCTGGCGATAGCACACAAGTCGGGCAGCGATCGTTCCCGCCAACGCCACCGAACGACTGTCGAATGACCCAAGTGTTCTTTGCTTCGACTTCGTCGGATGATAGTGCCCTGCGATAACTAGCAATTTAAGGTCTAAGGGGCGGCAGATGGACATCCAAAAATCAGACATCGACAGCTTGGAAGAGCGCGTTAAAAAGTTGTCCTATCATAACTACTTACCGACCCTGCGCATGTCGAATGTTCGCAGTTTCGAGCATCAGACAATCACTTTCGATTTCCCTGTAACAGCCATTATCGGAACAAATGGTGGCGGAAAATCCACTGTTCTGGGTGCTGCGGCCATCGCATATAAGTCTGTCAAGCCTGGAAATTTCTTCCCGAAATCGAATATCGGGGACAACAGCATGGCAAATTGGCGGATCGACTACGATATAATTGATCGCTCAGTGAATGCGTCTGGCATATTTACACGAAATGCACGGTTCGCGTCAGCAAAATGGCGACGCGACAATGTGCCCGACCGACCGGTCATCATCATCCCGATTCAACGGACTGTGCCTGCAAACGAGCAGAACAGGTTCAAACGATTTATTGGGATGGGCAACGAGACCGACATAACTACAAGCGCCATCGACACCAATGTCTCGGCTTGCGTTTCACGCATACTCGGCAAGGACGCCTCTGGGTATGAGCGGATCACGCTAAACAAAGATCCAAACAAGTCCATTCTGGTCGGCATGAAAAACGCAAACGACTATTCCCAATTCCATTTCGGAGCAGGCGAAGCATCAATTATCGAGATGGTGTCGCAGATTGAAGAGGCCGATGACAATGCCTTGATCTTGATTGAAGAGATTGAAAACGGCCTCCATCCTCTCGCAACGCGCAAGATGGTCGAATACCTCTTTGACGTGGCGAAAAGGAAGAAGGCTCAGGTCATCTTCACGACGCACTCTGAGTATGCGCTCGATGTTCTGCCGCCTAAAGCAATTTGGGGATGCATTGATGGAGTAGCCTATCAGGGCAAGCTCACGATTGAGAGCCTGAGGGCGCTGACGGGCACGGTGAGCAAAGACCGCGCGATTTTTGTCGAAGACGAGTTCGCAAAAGACCTGTGTTGCGAGATTCTCCGTCAATATGCGCCGGAAATCCTGGACCAGGCTGAAATCCATAAAGCAGGTGGCTTCCCCTACGTCGTGGAAGTTCTGAAGCACCACAACACTAACCCGACAATCAAGAACAAAGCAGTGGCGGTCATTGACGGTGACAATCCACCCTTGGCAGAGTCGAACGACCATGTTCTCGAATTGCCAGAAGGCGCCCCCGAGGCGGTCGTATTTGGTTACATAGAAAAGAACGCAGAGACGGTAGCGGGTCTTGTGCAGCAACGTTGTCAATGTCCAGCTATCAGCCAAGACCAGATTGTCGCCACGATCAAACAAGTCGCAATTGATACCACCGATCACCACCTATACTTTGTAAAGTTAGGCGAACGCTTAGGATTCATCTCCGAAATTATAGTTCGGCGAGGCCTGTGTTCAATCTATGTGCAGAACGCTGCGACAGAGCTTGCACCGCTGGTTTCGAGCCTCAAGGAAAAATTGAATGATTGAGGATGAGTTGCAGGCGTGAGCCGTAGTCGCATTCCTTGATGAATGAAGGGCAGCTTCGCTGGATCGCCCACCGAAACCTACCAGTCTGCAACCGGCCCAAGGCGGACATTTGAATTCGTGCGTACCGTCTAGGCCTCCAGCGCTGCCCGAACGCGGGCGCGCAGGGCGGGAAGCGCTTCGGCGTCGAACCAGGGGTTACGCGCCATCCACAGGCGGCTGCGCCAGGCCGGATGGGGGAGCGGAAACAGCCCATCGGGCGCCTCGCGCCAGCGTAAGACACCCTGGGTCAAGGTGCGCGCAAAGCCACGCGGCAGATAGCGCCGATGCGCGTGGAGCCCCACCAGCAGCGTGAGCCGCACCTGCGGCAAGCGCGCGCGCAGCGGCTCGTGCCAGAGCGGCGCGCATTCGGGGCGCGGGGGCTTGTCTCCGCCCCTGGCCTTGCCGGGATAGCAAAATCCGCTGGGCATGTGCGCAACGCGATCGGGGTCATAAAAGAGCGCGGCGTCGAGCCCCGTCCAGGCGCGCAGCCGATCGCCGCTATCATCGTCCCAGGCGCGACCGCTGGCATGGACCCGGCTGCCCGGCGCCTGCCCGATGACGAGGATACGCGCTGCCTGTCCCGCCTGCACCACCGGCCGCGGCTCATGGCCGAGCGCTTCGGCGCAGACCCGGCATGCGCGGATCGCGCGAAGCAGCCCGTCCAGATCGTCACTGGCGTCGAAAGACGGGGGGCGTAAAGGGACGCATGTGCCGGTCATCGCCTCAAAGGTGGCGCCTGGCCCCACACCGCACAAGGCCTCCCGCACGGCGACGTAGCGCCTTTAGCCAAAGGCCTGCTCTCGACGAGCCCCGGTTGCCCGTGCGCTTCCTCTTTTCTGGCTCGTGCTTCCCGAAGAGCCGTAGCGGGACACTTATGCAAAAGGGGCGATTCGCGTTCGCCGAGCCCCGCGCTGCACGCATCCGCCTTCACCGGCAAGAGCAATGCCGCCATTCGAGTGGTTCATGCGACAGACAACGGAGAAATTGCGCCAAACAATGCCGCAAAGACCGCAGGTGACGGGAGCCGAAGTGTTGCTCGCACGTTAATCCGGTAAATCGCTAAAGGAGAAATTCCATGCTTTTCACCATCGTCGGCATTCTGATCGTGCTGTGGATACTGGGCTTCGTCGTGTTTCACGTCAGCAGCGCGCTTATCCACCTCCTGCTGGTCGTCGCGATCATCGTCGGGCTCGTCCAGCTGTTCCGCGGCCGCAGGGCCTAGCCCGTCCGGCGCAGTTCTAGAAGTTCAGCCCGCGCCTCCCGGATGCGGCCCCTGCGCGGGAGGCTGGTGCTGGCGATAATATTCGGGCGGGTTGATACGGCGGAATAGCCGTCCCCGCTCCGAATAGAGCACGCACAGCAGCGCCACCGTCCCCATCACGCTCATCGCGGCCATGATCGGCACCGCGGTCCCGTCGAACGCCTGTCCGATCATCGCGCCGAGCAACGAGCCCAGCACCATGCGCACGAACGACATGACCGAGGCCGCCGCGCCGGCGATCCGCGCAAAAGGCTGAAGCGAGATCGCCTGGAAATTCGACCCGATGAAGCTCATCATGCACATCGACAACGACATCAGAGGCACGAACGTCCACAAACCCTCGTGACCGCTGGCCGACACCGCAAGGTGGACCAGCCCGATAACCACGAAGACCAGCAACGCCATGTGCGACACGCGCCGCGCCCCGAAGGCGACGACGATGCGCGCGTTGATGAAATTCGATCCGGCCATCAGCATCGCCATCAGCCCGAACAGCACCGGGAACAGCGACCCCGCGCCCAGCGCCTCGCCAACCAGCTGCTCGGCGCTGTTGAGGTAGCCGAACATGCCCGCCTGAACGAGCGCCGCCCCCAGGAAATAGCCGATCGCCGAGCGCTCCTTGAGCGCCAGCCCCATGTTCCCCACGATCGCGCGCGGCCGGATCGCCTGGCGGTTTTGCGGAGCCAAAGTCTCGGGCAGGCGCAGCGCGCACCAGATCAGCACGACGACGCCCATCGCGCAGGTCACTCCGAAAATCCAGCGCCACCCGGCAATTAGCATGATTGCCTGGCCGACAATCGGCGCGATCATCGGCACGACCATGAAGGTCGTCGCCACCAGCGACTGCGTGCGCGCCATGAGATCGCCTTCGTAACGGTCGCGCAGGATCGTCATCGGCATGACCATGAACGCGGCGGCCAGCATCCCCGCCGCCCCGCGCGCGACAAGCAGCAGTTCGAAGCTGCCGGCAACCGCGCAAACCAGAGTCACGAAGACATACCCCACCGCCGCGCACAGCACCACGCGCCGCCGCCCGAATCGGTCCGCCAACGCGCCGGGGAACAGCGAACCGATCCCCGCACAGGTGAGGAACACCCCCACGACCAGCTGGCGCTGATTGGGGTCCGATACCCCCAGGTCTCCCGAAATATGCCCCAATGCCGGTAACATGATGTCGATAGACATCGACATCAGCGCCTGGATGGACGCCATCAGCGCGACGAATTCGACCTGCCCCATGGGGAAGGCTTGGTGACGGGACTGGGGAGAGGACATGGCCCGCGAATGCCGCAAGCGCGAAGGTTAGGCCAGAACAATTCGCATGGACGAGGATACTTTTCGAACCCTGCACCCTATATACCGCGCATGTCCGCCAGCCAGGATCACGACGAGGACGAGGCCGACGGCCTCAGAAAGATCATCCATGTCGACATGGATGCCTTCTTCGCCAGCGTCGAACAGCGCGACAATCCCGCGCTGCGCGGAAAGCCGGTGGCGGTGGGCGGTCCTTCGGGGCGTGGCGTGGTCGCCGCGGCGAGCTACGAAGCGCGCAAATTCGGCGTGCGCTCGGCCATGCCCTCCGCGCGCGCCCTGCGACTGTGTCCCGATCTCATCTTCTGCAAATCGCGCTTCGACGTCTATCGTGAAGTGAGCGCGCAGATCCGCGCGATCTTCCTTGACTACACCCCCGACGTCGAACCCCTCTCGCTCGACGAGGCCTATCTCGACGTGACCGAGGATCGCAAGGGGCTAGGTTCGGCAACCCGCATCGCCGAGCAGATCCGCGCCCGCATCAAGGCCGACACCGGCCTCACCGCCAGCGCCGGGGTGTCGTACAACAAGTTCCTCGCCAAGCTCGCCAGCGACCAGAACAAGCCCGATGGGCTTTGCGTGATCCGCCCCGGCCAGGGCGCCGCGTTCGTTGCCGGCCTGCCGGTGCGCCGCTTCCATGGGGTGGGTCCGCGCGGCGCCGAGAAGATGGCGCGGCTTGGCATCGAGACCGGCGCGGATCTCGCGGCGAAGGATCTTGCCTTTCTGCGCGCCCATTTCGGCAGCTTCGCCGACTATCTGTTTCGCGCCGCGCGCGGCGTCGACCTGCGCCAGGTCCGCGCCAACCGTCCGCGCAAATCGCTCGGCGCGGAGCGGACCTTTGCACAGAACATCGAAGGCGCGCCGACCTTGCGCGAAACGCTCGGCAGCATTGCCGAGACGGTGTGGGAGCGCATCGAACGCGCGGGCGTGCAGGGGCGGACCGTGACCCTGAAGCTGCGCTACGCCGATTTCACCACGCTCACACGCGCACGCTCGGTTCACCATGCCATATCGCAGAAAAGTGCCTTTGCCGCGATCGGCCACGCGCTGCTCGAGGAAATGCTCCCCCTGCCCCAGCCCGTGCGGCTGATGGGGCTGACGCTCTCGCATCTCGATCAGGACGAGGACACCGCGCGGACCAAGGCCGAACACGGTGGCCAGCTGTCACTGTTCTAGTGGTTCGATTCGGACATTTGCAGGCCGATCCCAGCCGCCTGGGATGCAAATACCAAAATCAATCCACTAGCGGGCGCTCATCCAGCCAGAGCGCGATCTTCGCCGCCAGCCCCTTGGGCATGGGCGTGGGCAAGACATCGAGCGCAAAAGCCTTTGCTGCCACGATCTCGCGCCCGTCCGGCACCGGCGTATCGCGCGTGGTGCCCGCAACGATGTACACGACGTTGCTCGCCCCGTGCAGGTCCTCGGCTGTCACTGCGACGAGCCGCGCGCCGCAGAGCCGACAGCCGGTTTCTTCCCGCAATTCGCGCGCTGCGGCGACCAGCGGGTCCTCCCCGCGCGAAAGCCCTCCGCCCGATGGCATCCAGGCATCCGAGCCGTAGCTGTGGCGGACCAGAATAATCCGCCCTTGCGCATCGCACGCCAGGACCCGCACCCCTTCGACGCGCGGCTTGCGCCATTTCCACAGGGCCTTGCGCGCCGCATGGGCCACACGAAACAGCCCGCGATGAAGCGGTGCGGGCAGTGCGAAGACCAGTCGCTTCAGCAGAAGCACGTCACCGTCTTGGGGAAGGTGCGCAGGAAGCGCGCAACGGGAAGATCGTTGTCCCCGGCAGCCGCCGCATCGAACACCAGCCGCTTGTCGCTGCCGCGGATCACGAACATCGCCTCATCGGCATCGACCAGCGCGGGAATGGTCAGGCTCACCCGGTCGAACGGCGCTTCGGGGGGAAGCGGGTCGGGCGTCAGGCGGCGCACGGGCGAGGGATCATCGACTTGCGGATCGGTGTTGGGAAAGAGCGAAGCGATGTGCCCGTCCCCGCCCATGCCGAGCCAGGCCAGCGCAAAATGCGGCGGCTGCGCGGTGGGCGTCAGAGGCACGATCCGGGCGCCTGCGGGTTCGAGAAGCGCGCGGATCTTGCCCACGTTGCTCGCCGGGTGATCCTCGTCCACCAGCCGGTCATCGCCTGGCCAGACCGCAATGCGCGACCAGGGCAGATTGGACGACGCGAGGATCTCGAAAATCGGAAACGGCGTCGAACCGCCCGGCACGGTGATGGCCACCTCGGCCGAGACCGAAAGGGCCGCATGGAGCCTTTCGGCCACAAAGGCGGCGATGGCTTCGTTCGGGGCTCCGGCGATGATTTCAAGCTGCGACATGGGCCTTGGTCTAGCGCGAGATGCGTGCACTGCAAGACGATTGTGCCAAGCAAAACGGCCGGGCCCCGGATCGTGGGGCCCGGCCGTCGAAGCCGTTCATCGATCGGGCGCCGTAAGGACGGCGCGCGAGGTTCAGCGCGCGAGAATTTCGCGCAGGAACCAGACGCGTTCCTCGGCCTGGTCGGTCCAGTCGTCGACGATGCCGTCTGTCGCATTGTCACCTGCCTCGCCAGCCGCCGCCTTCACTTCGCGCAGGCGTTCAACGTAAGCGAGGTTGTCCTCCATCAGTTCCTTGACCATGGCCATCGCGTCGAGCGAGGTATCGTCCTGCGCGGTGATCTTCGTCTTAGCGACGATCGACTGCGGGCTGGTCAGCGTGGTGCCGCCTTGCTTGCGTACCCGCTCGGCAATCACGTCGACCAAACCTTGCACGGCGCCCGCCTGACTGTCGAACAACAGGTGAAGATCGTGGAAGTGCGGGCCTTTGACGTGCCAATGGAAGTTCTTGGTCTTGATGTAGAGCGCGAAGGTATCGGCCAGCAGCCCGTTGAGGCTATCGAGCAGTGCGCCCTGTGCGTTATCGTTAGAAGCCATGATGTAACCCTCCTTATTGTCTCACCACCGTGCTAGGATGGCGCCAATATATGATTGAAAACTCGGCTTATAAGACTTTGTTTCAATCGAAAAAAGCGATCACAGAATACGCATTTGCACAAGGGCGACATTGAGCGCGATCAACAGGAGGATCACCCCGGCCCCCCGCCGGACCCAGCGCAGCGAGGC
The DNA here is from genome assembly GCF_022832435.1 of Novosphingobium organovorum. Classification (GTDB taxonomy): domain Bacteria; phylum Pseudomonadota; class Alphaproteobacteria; order Sphingomonadales; family Sphingomonadaceae; genus Novosphingobium; species Novosphingobium organovorum. The sequence goes on from NZ_JALHLF010000035.1 coordinate 8,512, forward strand.
TTGTGTCGCGAGCTGCGGAAAGGCCCAGGCTGCGCCGACAAGCGCACTCCCGCCCAGCGCACCAGCCAGCCCCGAAACGAACGGAGCCGCCATCGCCACGCCCATCGCGAAGATCACGAACCGCGCGGCATCCGTAATCTGGTGCCCCAGTAGAACGAAACCCAGCGCGCCGAGCGAATGGGTCGGCTCGCGCGGCGCACGGCGCTTGGTGAACAGCAGCGATTCCAGACCGGCAAGCCCAAGCGCGATGCCCGCGAAGATCATCCGGGCCGGTGCCGGCAAGCGCTCCAGCATCGCGATCGCCGCCCAGCTGGCGAACGCCGCTGTCACCAGCGTGCACGCCAGCACCACGATCAGGATTGCCGGCCGCCCGCCCTGCCGGGCCGAAAGCGCGGCGACCGTCATCTGGTCACGCGCACCAATACCCGTCAAGAGCACTGCGAGGAATGTAAGATAAAACGCCGGCATCGCTCCCTCCGCAAGCCTTCATGCGCCATATAGGCCCCGCGTCCAGTACTGCAACGCACCGTGGTCACTATCCGAGGCGCACGCGGCAAGGCTCGAATGGAGTGATTTTTACAATTGCATCCCCTGGTGGATGGGGTGAGTGTGCCAATGTCCTAGTCGTAAGAGCCCGATCCGGAAGTTCGGCACCGGCCCGCACTCCCAGAAGTCGCCGAGTGGCGACTTTTGGATCAGGCTCCACGATCCACTCAACTCCCATAAAGGCGAGTGGTTGGAAAAATCCTGGAATTTGAGTGCGCCCATCCGATAGGGAGTCACGTGTCCGAAGCAAGCCAGTCAGGTTTTCGGAATTCCGTTCAGGAGGAGCCGGGAACGATGGATTTTGAAAACCGGCGCACAGCGTAGTTTCAGTACGTGAACACCAAAAGCGCAGCAAAGCAGCCTTTCGCAGGCCCGCATGAGCACAAACACCTCAGCCCCCAGCCAGAAGCAGAACTCTCGGCTTGAGCAAGGACGGCCAGGACACCCCACGAGGAGGGTGTCCGGGAAATACCCTCAGCGGGCATCTTCATAACCGCATCGGCCCACGCCCTCACCCGGCAGCGGCATATTCAGAGCGACAGGTGAAGGCGTGGGGGGATGCGGTGAAATGCGCTTCCAGCGAAATTCCAAGCGAACTCCGATAAATCCGCGCAGCCCGCGATCGCGGACCACCGTTGGTCAGGCGTCCTTCAGGCAGGCGATGATCGCGGTAACCACGTTGGCCGTGTCCGCCGGGTCGCGCACGCAAACAGTGTCCAGCCCCATGGCCTTGGCCGGATAGTCGTTACCGCCGGGGAAGATCGCATCGCCAATGAACAGCATCTTGCCTTCGGCCACACCCGAATGCACGGTAAGGCGCTTGAGCCCCCAGGCCTTGTCGACACCGGGCTGGGTAATGTCGACCGAAGTCGCTCCCCCCAGATTGACCGACACACCAGGCAGGCGCCTCACCAGATCGGCCTGAATTACCTTGCGCTTGGCAAAATCGGGGTCCCACACTTCCTTGGCTTCAAGCGGGGCCTGCTGCCCCAGTGCCGAAAAGGTGATCTGGCTACCACGATCCTCGATCCGTTCGCCCCAGGTCTGTTCGGGGACGAAGCCCGTCGCCTCGAGCGCTTCGTCGAAAGCAGCCAAGATCTGCGCTTTTTGCGCCTCGCTGAACAGCTCAGCGTAAACCGAAGCCCATTGCCCGCCACGATGGACAAACAGCTTGGCACCGCTGGTGGGCATCATCCACAAGCGTGACAGGTTCGCCCGTTCGGGCAGCCGCGAGGCGACCTGCTTGTCGAACTGCGGCCAGTCTCCGCCCGAAATGACCGCGACGTGGGCCACGTCAAGCAAATCGGCCAGAAGTTGAGCCATGTCGTCGGTCAGGGGCTGCTTGCTGAGCGCAAGCGTCCCATCGAGATCAAACGCGATAAGTTCCTTCATTCCCATCATCCCAATCTCAGTTCCGACAAACCGCCCCGCAACCGGTGACGCCGCCCCCTTTGCCTCCAGCGCAGTCACACAGCACTGGGACCGCCGCGATGCGGTTGTTGGCCCCCGTCTGGTCAGGCCGCGCGCGCCAGAAGGCACGTCCCGGCTTCGTCGAAAACGACATCCGACAGGCTCGCCACGCAAGCACATCCGCCCGGCAAAAGCGCCTCGCCGCGAACAGTGAGGGCTCCCTCCCGAGGGATGACGAGGCAAGCCCCGGGAAAGCGGGACCGGGTCACGGCATCCGGAAAGCCGGCAAGCTGGTCCAGTACAAACAGCGGACCATCCACCAGGACTTGCGTTTGTGCGGGCGCAACCCGCTTCGACCAGCGCGCAAGATCGTAGATCTCCCCGCGTGACACGGCCATGCCTTCCTCCAGATGGAGTTCACGCGGCCGCCCGTAGTCGAACAGGCGATACGTGATGTCGCTGTTTTGCTGCACTTCGATCAGGCTGACACCCGCCCCGATGGCGTGGACGGTGTTGGCCGGAATGTAGAAGAAATCGCCCGGCGCGACCGCGTGCCAGGTCATGCGCTGTTCGATCGAACCGTCACGCGCGGCTTCCCGCATGGCGTCCTCGTCAATCGGCTGATCGAAGCCGATACCCAGAGTGGCACCGGGCTGAGCGTCAACGATCAGCCAGCATTCCTCCTTGCCCTGACGACCAATGCCCTTGGCCAGCGTCTGCGCGTCGGAAGGATGGACCTGAACCGAGAGCTTTTCGCTGGTAAAAATGTATTTGACGAGAAGTTCGGGCAAGTCCGCGGGCGGTTCGAACCAGATTTCCCCGATGCGTTCCCCAGCCGGCGCAACAAACGGGGCGGGCAGGACATCCATGCCCCATGGCTTGGCCACGGTGCGAACGGGAAGCGAAGCACTCATTTCTATTCCTTACTGGCTCGTTGCACCGAGCAGTTTGCCGACCTTCTGCGCGCCTGCAATGCTGGTGATCATGACATCGTCACCATCGATCACGACAACCACGTCCTTGAGCCCGATCACCGACACGCGCGGACCGTCGCTGTCAACAAAGACATTGCTACAATCCACCAGCTCGACAGCGCCGCTCGCGCGGGTGGTGTTGCCGTTCGAATCGCGATCAAGCGCGTCATGAAGCGCTGGCCAGTTGCCGATATCCGACCATTCCATGGCGGCCGGGACCATCGCGGCACGGGTGGTCTTCTCCATGACGGCATAGTCGACCGAGTCGCTTTCCACGGTAGCGAACAGCGCCGCATCGGGGTGGAAGCGCCGACCATCGGCCAGGCCTTCGTCCACCGCCTGGCGCACGACGCGCGCGATCTGCGGGCGATGCGCCTCCAACTCGGCGATAAAATCCCTTACGCGGAAGGCAAAAATCCCGCCGTTCCAGGCATAGCCACCATTGGCGAGGAAGCTTTCCGCGCGCGCCAGGTCGGGCTTTTCGATGAACTGCGCGGTTCGAAAACCACGCGATCCGTCCGCCGCCTCGATCGGCTCTCCACGCTTGAGGTAGCCAAACCCGGTTTCGGGCGCGGTCGCTGCGATCCCGAAGGAAACCAGCCACCCTTCGCGCGCCAGAGCCGCCGCTTCCTGAGCGACCTTGGCAAAGACCTCCGGCCGGCCAATGTAGTGGTCGCTCGGGCACACGAGCATGATGTCGTCTTCGGCAAGACTGAACGCGGCCAAGGCGATCGCGGCCGCTGTGTTGCGCGCCGAAGGTTCGACGATGATGCGCCCTTCGCCGCCCAGTTGGGCTTCGACATGGGCCAGATGCTGGGCCCCCGTCACGACCACCGGAGGTGCGAACCCGCCGGAAGCCGGGCAACGCGCGACCGCTTCTTCGAACAGGGTCCGATCGCCGACCAGACGCAGAAAAGGCTTGGGCTTGGAGGCCCTGCTTCGCGGCCACAGGCGCGTGCCACTGCCACCGCACAAGATTACCGGAACAACATCAGCCATCATTCGCTTCCAAATCTTAAGCTCTGAAAAATCGTCCAACGAGCGAAAATCGGTAGTTTCTGGATACTGCATCCGTGTTGCGATGCAACGCCACCTCCGGACAATTCCGCACCGCTCTGGTTGCAATTGAAGCGCACCACCCGGCACCCGGGCGGCCACGCCCCGGCATCCGGTTCACGCAAGAACATCCATTTTGCCGGAAACTCACGAGGATGGAGCAATCTCGTTCCCGGCGGCGGCGCCCTGCCCGCGATCGCCCGCCCTCGCAAGCGCCACGTCGAAACCGCCCGGCCGTTGAAAGAGACGCAGGCCAAAGCGTGGCACGATCGCGATCAAATGATCGAAAATGTCGGCCTGGATGGCTTCGTATTCCAGCCAGTCGGTCGTCGTGGTGAAGCAGTAGATTTCAAGCGGCAGACCGGTCTCGGTCGCATCGAGCTGGCGTACCAGCAAGGTCCCCTGGTCCGAAACACGCGGATGCGCCTTCAGATACGCCGCGACATAGGCCCGAAAGGTGCCCAGATTTGTCGGCTGACGCTGGTTCACCCCCGGCTGCGCGGGCCCGCCTGAAACGTGATTGCACTGGTTCCAGCGCGCGATCTCGGCATCCTTCTGCGCCATGTAGGGGCGCAGGATCGCAAACGCGCGCAAGGCCTCCCACTGAACCGGCGTGAGAAAGGCCACGCTGGTCTGATCCAGGCGCAGCGCCCGCTTGATCCTGCGCCCCCCCCATTCGCGCATGTGGCGCCAGTTGCGGAAAGAATCGGTAATCAGCTTGGCCGTGGGAATGGCGGTCACGGTCTTGTCGAAATTCTGGACCTTCACCGTATGCAGCGCGATGTCGATCACGTCGCCATCGGCGTTGAGCTGGGGCATCTCGATCCAGTCCCCCACGCGCAGCATGTCGTTCGAGCGCAGCTGCACCGAGGCCACCAGCGAGAGGATGGTGTCCCGAAACACCAGCATCAGCACCGCCGCCGCCGCGCCAAGACCCGACAGCAGGATGACCGGCGATTGTCCGATCAGAATCGCCACGATCAGCAACGCGGCGGCCGCAAAGACGATGATCTTGCCGATCTGGATATAGCCCTTGATCGGCCGCATCGCCGCCTCGGGCTTGAGTTCGTAGGCATCGTTGCCGAGTTCGAGCAGATCGCACAGCGCCCGCGCCAGGGTCAGCACGATGAACGCGCGCGCCAAAGCCTGGACGACGACGACGAGACCACCGGGTAACCCCGCGATCTCGGGCACCCCCTGGAGCAGAAAGACCGCGGGCACGACGTTGGCAAGGTGCGTGACCAGCGCCCGAACGTCCCCGGCCTCATTGCGTAGCGGCGTGCGGTCGATGAGCCGTTCGACCGGATGCACCACCAGCTTCTTGGCCAGCCAGTTGGCCAGCAGTCCGGCGAGAATCAGCCCCGCCAGCGCCAGAATCGCGTTGGCCCATTGGACGTCGAGCGCGCTCCACCGCTCCAGCGCGCGCCTGCCTGTTTCAAAAACCGAAATGAGAGCCTCCAGCACCGATCCGCGATCCATCGCCCCGACCAGGACCGAACCGCCGATGCGCGCGCCTATCTCAATCCTTCCCGCACAGGTCAACGGCCGGAACTGTTCCGGTCCTTGAATGTTGTTGTCAAGGCGAGACAAGACACTGGGCAACACTCCAGGCAAGACGCCGGGCATGCCGCCCGCCGGATAGGCTTGGCGCCCTACCCGGGCGACCGCGCGCCGGGCCTTGTACCTTGCCCGCCGCCTCCGACCGCTTGCCTTAGGGCTGGCCATATCCCGACTGATGGTGCAAGACTGAACACAATGACCGATCCAAGCGACAGTCTCTCGCTGGCGGAACATGGCGCTCAAACGCGCGATCTCCCGCCCCCTCCCGCGCTGCGCATCGCGCCGCACACGGCCCTGTTCCTGGATTTTGACGGAACGCTGGTGGAGATTGCCGACCACCCCGACGAAGTCGTTGTCCCGCCTGGCCTCCCCGGTCTGCTCACCACGCTGGCCGATCGGCTGGAGGGTCGCCTCGCGCTCGTCAGCGGGCGTGCCATTGCCGCGCTCGAAGCGATGCTCGGCCCGCTCGACATCGCCATGGCCGGATCGCACGGGGGCGAGTTTCGTCCAGCGGGCACGCGTACGGTCCAGCCGCTGGCGGCCCCCATCGCCCGCAGCGTGATCGCCCGTCTGCGCGACTTTGCCCAGGCCAACGGGGATATGCTGGTCGAGCCCAAGCCCTACAGCGTCGCGGTTCACTACCGCCGCCACCCCGAAGCGCTCGAAGGGCTACTGGCCTGCGCGCAGACCCTCGCGCACAGCGACGGGCTTCACTTCAAGCACGGCAAGCAGGTGATCGAGCTGGTCATGCCCGGCTCCGACAAGGGGGCTGCGGTCGATGCCTTCATGCGCCTCGACGGGTTTGCCGGTGCCCGGCCGCTGTTCCTGGGTGACGATGTCACCGATGAGGACGCCTTTCGCGCCATGGCCCCGCACGGCGGCGCCGGCGTTCTGGTAGGGCCACCGCGCGCCAGCGCCGCGCACTGGCGCCTGCCCGATGTCGCCAGCGTTCACGCCTGGCTGCACGCGGCGCTCGACGCTTCTCCCTCAAGCGAAGGATCCGGAAAACCTGCATGACTGAGACCGGCACCCGGCCGCCCGTGCGCCCGACTTCCCCCAATGACGAGCCCTCCCCCTCCCCCTCACCCGGCGCGACCAGTTCGCTCGAGTTGTGGCCGATCGGCAATTGTCAGGTCAACGGACTGATCGACACACGCGCGGCGTTGGTCTGGGGCTGCGTTCCGCGCGTCGATGGCGACCCTGCGTTCTGCGCGCTGATGCGCGGCGATGGCGGGCAGGATTCAGGGACCTGGCGCTTCGAACTGGAAAACCAGGTCCGCGTGACCCAGCATTATCGGCGCAACACGCCGATTCTCGTCTCGCGGCTCGAGGACGCCAATGGCGCAGCCGTCGAGGTCATCGATTTCTGCCCCCGGTTCGAGCGTGCCGGGCGCATGTACCGCCCGGTCGCCTACACCCGTATCGTGCGCCCGGTCCGCGGATCACCCCGCATTCGCTGCGTGCTGACGCCGATGAGTGGATACGGAGCCCAGGCCGCACCAATCACCCACGGCTCGAACCACATCCGCTATCTGGTCGAGCGCAACGCCCTGCGCCTCACGACCGATGCGCCGGTCGGCTACATTCTCGACGAGCGGCTGTTCCGCCTTGAGCGCCCGTTGCATTTCTTCCTCGGCCCCGACGAGCCGTTCAGCGGCAACGTCGAGCACGAAATCGAGACGATGTACGAACTGACCGATGGCTATTGGGGCAACTGGGTGCGCAGCCTGGCCACCCCGCTCGACTGGCAGGAAGCCGTCATTCGCGCCGCGATCACACTCAAGCTGTGCCAGCACGAGGAAACCGGCGCGATCGTGGCCGCGCTCACCACCTCGATTCCCGAAGCGCCCAATTCCCAGCGCAACTGGGACTATCGCTACTGCTGGATCCGCGATGCCTATTACACCGTCCAGGCGCTCAACCACCTGGGCGCGCTCGACGTTCTGGAAAAGTACCTCGCGTACTTGCGCAACATCGTCGACGATGCCGAAGGCGGCGCGATCCAGCCGCTCTACGCGGTGAGCGGCGCCAAGAGCATCATCGAATGGGAAGCCGAGCATCTGGCCGGCTATCGCGGCATGGGTCCGGTGCGCATCGGCAACGCGGCCTACTATCAGGTCCAGAACGATTGCTACGGCCAGATCGTCCTGCCCTCGATCCAGGCCTTCTCCGACCAGCGGCTCTTGCGCATGGCCAATCACGAGGATTTCGAGAGCCTCGAGAAAGTCGGCGAGATGGCCTGGCGCACCCACGACCAGCCCGACGCCGGACTGTGGGAACTGCGCACCCGCACCGCCGTGCACACGTATTCAAGCGTGATGAGCTGGGCCGCCTGCGATCGCCTCGCCAACGCGGCCCAACTGCTCGACCTGCCCGATCGCGAAGCCTTCTGGCGCGAACGCGCCGACACGATCCGCCAGAACATCGAACATGGCGCGTGGCACGCGGTCGAGCAGCCCGAGTTCGAGGATTTTGGGGCAGGAGGCCACTACGCCGCGAGCTTTGGCGGTGACCAGCTCGACGCCAGCTTGCTGCAGATGGTCGAGCTGCGCTTCGTGGAGGCTGACGATCCGCGCTTCCAGGCAACGCTCGCCGCGGTCCAGAAGGCGCTGCGCCGGGGCGAGCACATGCTGCGCTACGCCAACGAGGACGACTTCGGCCTGCCCGAGACCGCGTTCAACATCTGCACCTTCTGGCTGATCGAGGCCCTGCACCGTTCGGGCCGCGACGAGGAGGCGCGGCGGCTGTTCGAGGCGATGCTCTCGCACCGCACCCAATCCGGCCTCCTGTCGGAGGACATGGACTTCGAGACGAGCGCGCTGTGGGGGAACTTTCCGCAGACCTATTCGCTTGTCGGGATAATCAACTGTGCCGGGCAACTGTCGCGGTCCTGGCGCGACTGGCGCTAGAGGTTCGATTCTGACATTTGATACCCTATCGGATAGGGCGCGCTCAAATGTCAGAATCGTTTCGAACCACTAGCATTTGTTTGATTCTAGTGGATTTTACGATTTTGACATGTGCAGACGCATCCCAGCCGCCAGGGGCTGCAAATGGCAAAATCAATCCACTAGGTTTTCCGGCGCTCACGGGCGCCGAACAGGGGAAGTTTGAATGAGCCGACTGATCGTGATCTCGAACCGCGTTTCGGTGCCCAAGGCGGCGGGTGCGGCCGGGGCACAGGGCGGCCTTGCAGTCGCGCTCAACTCCGCACTGCGCGAACACCGCGGCATCTGGTTCGGCTGGTCGGGTCAGGAAACGCAGGAGTTCACCGGACACCTCGACATGCAGCGCAACGACGGCGTGACCACCGCGACGATCGATCTCGAGCCGCAGGACATCGAGGAATACTACAACGGCTACGCCAACCGCACCTTGTGGCCGCTGTTTCATTACCGGATCGACCTGACCGAATACGACCGGAACTTCGGCGAAGGCTACGAGCGGGTGAACGCGCGCTTTGCCGCCTCGGCCCGGCCGCTCATCGAACAGGACGATCTGGTCTGGGTGCACGACTACCATCTGCTTCCTCTTGGCTCGCTGCTGCGCGCAAAGGGCGTGAACAACCGTATGGGCCTGTTTCTCCACACGCCCTGGCCGCCGACGCGGCTGCTGGTTTCGCTGCCCTTCCACGAACGGCTCGTGGAATCGATGCTCGCCTACGACGTGATCGGCTTCCAGACCGATGAATGGCTGGGCAGTTTCCTGCACTATCTCGAGAAGGAGATGGGACTTGCGATCGGCCCGGATGGCATCGTGGAATACCAGGGTCGCCGGATTCTCGCAAAGGCGTTCCCGATCGGGATCGATTACGCTGAATTCACCCAAGGCGCCAACAGCGCCGAAGCCGCCGAGGCGCACGATCGGCTCAAAGCCAGCGTGCGCGGGCGCAAGATGCTGATCGGGGTCGACCGGCTCGATTACTCCAAGGGCCTGGGCGAACGCTTTGAAAGCTTCAGCCGTTTCCTCGCCGACAATCCCGACCAGGCCTCGCAAGTGGTCCTGCTCCAGATCGCGCCGCCATCGCGCGGCGACGTGGCCAGCTACCAGCAAATCCGCGAGGACCTCGAACGCAAGACCGGCCACATCAACGGCGCGCACGCCGATGTCGCTTTCGTTCCCATCCGCTATGTCAACCGCGGCTACCCGCGACGCCAGCTCGCCGGCTATTACCGCGCTTCCGAAGTCGGGCTCGTCACGCCCTTGCGCGACGGCATGAACCTGGTCGCCAAGGAATATGTTGCAGCGCAAAAGCCGGACAATCCCGGCGTGCTCATCCTGTCCCAGTTCGCCGGTGCCGCGCTGCAGATGGAAGATGCGCTTCTGGTCAACCCGCACTCGCTCGAACATGTCAGCGAAACGATCAAGCGCGCGCTCGACATGCCCATCACCGAACGGCGCAAGCGCCACGAGAGACTGCTGGCCTCGGTTCGCGATGAGGATGTCGTGCATTGGCGCAACGAATTCGTGAGCGCGCTTTTCCAGAAGTCCGCACCGCATAGTGATGCAAGCCAGACATCTGACACGCTGCTCCAGCGCTGACGACGACACCCCCAGGCCTTGCGGGATAGCGGCGAAGTAGACGCGTCCACAGGGCTCAGCCCGCTCACCACACACCCGAGCCAACGCCATGGACGGAATGGCTCCCATGGCTCTGAAGGGCAGCAATCCTTTGCGCTCGCGCGGACTTTGCACCTTGGAAGCCTTTGGCAATCACCAGGCGAACTATCCTGAAAAAGTCGCGCCCCGCCAATCACGCGCATCAGCAGAGGCTAGGCAACACCGACCGCGCGCGACGTGCACGGGACCGCGACGCCCACACGAACCTTCGCTCTTCGCGTTCCAGCCAGAGCCGGCCCTTTCGAAGGCAGCCGCATGAACCGCTCTTTTCCGTCTATCGCGGCCCCTGAAATTCCGACCGTCGCGGCTCTGCTCCTATTCATCCCTTCGGGGTTGCCGGTCCGAAATGGATTGTGCAGGCGCAGCATAAAGCCGTTGACTGCACGGACCAGAAGTCCGATTAGGGCCGAACGGACAAGAGGCGGCAGCTGGAATTTCCGACCCGCGTCCTGTTGAATGACCTTTTTTTTGCATGAGTACTACTGGGATGAAGATCGCTGTATTCGGACTTGGATACGTTGGCCTTTCAAACGCCGTATTGTTGGCCCAGAACAATAAGGTCGTGGCGGTCGACATCTCGACCCAGCGCGTCTCCATGCTCAACGCGCGCCAGTCTCCCATCGTCGATTCCGAATTGGAAGGATTCCTCAAGACTCGAAAGCTTGATCTGACCGCGACGCTCGATGCGAGCGAGGCTCTCGATGGTGCGGACTACATTATCGTTGCCACGCCCACGAACTACGATGCCGAAACCAACAAGTTCGACACCTCGTCGGTCGAATCGGTCATCAATACCGCGCTCGAAGCTGGCTCGAACGCTCCGATCATCATCAAGTCGACCATCCCGGTCGGCTTTGTCAACGAGACCCGACTGCGCCTCGACACGACACGGATCATCTTCAGCCCCGAGTTCCTGCGCGAAGGACGCGCGCTCTACGACAACCTGCACCCGTCACGGATCATTGTCGGCGAACGCTCCGAACGCGCGAAGATTTTCGCCGACCTGCTGGTTCAGGGGGCCGAGAAGCCGAACATCGAGGTCATTTTCACCGATTCGCGCGAAGCGGAAGCGATCAAGCTTTTCGCCAACACCTACCTTGCCATGCGCGTTGCGTTCTTCAACGAACTGGACAGCTACGCCATCGCAGGAGGCATGGACACGCGCCAGATCATCGAGGGTATCGCGCTCGATCCCCGCATCGGCAAGCACTACAACAACCCCAGCTTCGGCTATGGCGGCTACTGCCTGCCCAAGGACACCAAGCAGCTGCTGGCCAATTATTCCGATGTTCCGCAAAACCTCATCCGCGCCATCGTCGATGCCAATCGCACCCGCAAGGATTTCCTGGCCGACCAGATCATCGCCATGAAGCCGCGCCGCGTCGGGGTCTACCGGCTGGTCATGAAGGCGGGCTCGGACAACTTCCGCCACTCCTCGATCCAGGGGATCATGAAGCGCGTGAAAGCCAAGGGCATCGAAGTCGTGGTTTACGAACCCACGCTTCATGACAAAGAATTTTTCGGATCGCGTGTCACCCACGACCTTGACTCCTTCAAGGAGGAGTGTGATGTCGTAATTTCAAATAGAATTTCTTCGGATATCAAAGATATAGAAGAAAAAGTGTTCTCCAGAGACATCTTCGGATCAGATTGATAAAGAACACTCGGCAAATTAAGGGGGTTGATTTGAGAAAAGGTATTATACTTGCCGGCGGGTCCGGCACTCGACTTTACCCGCTGACGCGCGGCGTTTCAAAACAACTCATGCCCGTCTATGACAAGCCGATGATCTATTATCCGCTTTCGGTCCTCATGCTGGCCGGCATTCGTGAGGTCATGATCATCACGACGCCGCACGATCAGGCGGCCTTCCAGGCATTGCTGGGCGATGGTTCGGATATCGGCATCGAGATTCAATACGCCGTCCAGCCGGAGCCGGCAGGCCTTGCCCAAGCCTACCACATCGGAGCCGATTTCGTGGGCGACAAGCCTTCGGCCCTCATTCTCGGCGACAACATCTTCTACGGGCACGGCCTGCCCGAACTGCTGCAGCGCGCCGATGCCCGCACCAGCGGCGCCTCCGTATTCGGCTATTACGTCAAGGACCCCAAGGCTTACGGCGTCGTCTCGTTCGACGCGCAAGGCAAGGCGGAAACCATCGAAGAAAAGCCCGAAGAGCCCAAATCGAACTTCGCCGTCACCGGCCTGTACTTCTACGATGGCAACGCGGTCTCGCTGGCGCGTGACCTCAAGCCCAGCCCCCGTGGCGAACTGGAGATCACCGACCTCAACCGCCTCTACCTCGAAGAGGGCACGCTGTCGGTCGAAATCATGGGGCGCGGTTACGCCTGGCTCGACACGGGCACGCACGCCTCGCTGCTCGACGCCGGGAACTACGTGCGCATCATCGAGGAACGCCAGGGCCTCAAGGTCGCCTGCCCTGAGGAAATCGCCTGGCGCAACAATTTCATCAGCGACGAACAGCTCGAAACGATTGCCGCTCCGCTCGTCAAGAGCGGCTACGGCGCCTACCTTCTCAATCTCCTCAAGAACGGCGAACGCGCGCTCGAGCCGGCAGGTGTTGCATGAACGTCATCCCAACGGAAATTGAAGGCCTGGTCATCATCGAGCCCAAGGTCTTCGGCGATGACCGCGGCTTTTTTGTCGAGAGCTGGAACCGGCGTGTCTTTGCCAGCCTGGGCCTCGACCTCGATTTCGTGCAGGACAACCACAGTCGGTCGGCCCGCGGCGTCCTTCGCGGACTGCATTACCAGCAGCCCAATCCGCAGGGAAAGCTGGTGCGCGTGGTCAACGGACGCGCATGGGACGTAGCCGTCGACCTGCGCGCGGGATCGCCCACCTATGGCAAGTGGGCCGGTATTGAACTTTCCGCCCAGAACAAGCGCATGTTCTGGGTCCCCCCCGGTTTCGCGCATGGCTTCGTCAGCCTCGAAGACGGAACTGATTTTCTTTACAAGTGCACCGATTTCTACGATCCCTCAAATGAACACTCCTTAATGTGGGACGATCCGCAGGTCGGGATCGAGTGGCCGCTGGAAGGCCTCACCCCGCAACTGTCAGCCAAGGACGTGGCGGGCAAGCCGCTTGCCCAAGTCGAGCCTTTCGCATGAAGGCGCTGATCGTTGGCGCCAAGGGCCAGCTCGGCCGCGGCCTCCTCGCGACGGCTCCCGATCAGGTCGAGGTCATCGGCCACGACATCGACACGCTGGACATCACGGATCCGTCCGCGGTGCACGACGCTGTGCACGAAATCGCCCCCGACCTCGTGCTCAACGCGGCCGCGTACACCGCGGTCGACAAGGCCGAGAGCGAGGAAGACCTCGCCCAGACGGTCAACGCGACCGCCGTCGGCCATCTCGCCGAGGGCGCACGGTCGGCCGGGGCGCGGTTCGTGCACGTGTCGACCGACTTCGTCTTCGATGGCTTGTCCGGCGTTCCCTACCGACCCGATTCGCCAACCGCCCCGCTGAGTGCCTATGGCCGCACCAAGCTGGCGGGTGAGCTTGCGGCCGGGGACGATGCCCTGATCGTGCGTACGGCATGGGTTTACGCCCCCATCGGCGGGAACTTCGTGCGCACCATGCTACGCCTCATGAGCGAACGTCCCGAGGTCCGGGTGGTGGCCGATCAGATCGGTACGCCGACGTATGCGCCGGGGCTCGCCAGTGCCCTTTGGACGATGAGCCTGAAAGGCGCCAGCGGCGTCCATCACTATACCGACGCCGGGGCCTGCAGCTGGTATGACTTTGCCGTCGCCATCCAGGAAGAGGGCTTGTCTTGCGGCCTGCTGAGCACCGCCGTCCCCGTCCTTCCGATCAGTTCAGCCGAGTTCCCGACCCCCGCCACGCGGCCTCACTACTCGGTGCTGGACAAGGCCTCAACGTTCGCGATCCTGGGCGGGCCGACCCCGCACTGGCGCTCGAACCTTCGCAAGATGCTCGAAGAGATCAAAACCAATGGCTAATCTCATTGTCACCGGCGGCGCCGGCTTTATCGGCGCAAATTTCGTGCACTACTGGAGCAAGGTTTCTCCGCATGACAAAATCGTCGTGCTCGACCTGCTCACCTATGCTGGCAACCGCCACAACCTTGACGGTCTCGAGGATGTCGAGCTGGTGGTGGGCGACATCTGCGACACCGATCTGGTCTCCAGGATCATGGCCGATCACGCCATCGACACGATCGTGCACTTCGCGGCAGAAAGCCATGTCGACCGCTCGATCACCGGTCCGGACGCCTTCGTCACCACAAACGTCATCGGCACGCACAGCCTGCTCAAGGCTGCCAAGAAAGCCTGGCTCGATGAAGGTACGGGGCGCCCGCACCGTTTCCACCACGTCTCCACCGACGAAGTGTACGGCTCGCTCGAAGCCGACGATCCGGCCTTCAGCGAAACCACCCCTTACGCCCCCAACTCGCCCTACTCGGCCTCCAAGGCGGGCAGCGACCACCTCGTTCGCGCCTATCACCACACCTATGGGCTGGACACCGTGACGAGCAACTGCTCGAACAATTACGGGCCTTTCCAGTTTCCGGAAAAGCTCATTCCGCTGTTCACGCTGAACGCCCTGTCCGGCAAGCCCCTCCCGATCTACGGCGATGGCATGAACGTGCGCGACTGGCTGCATGTCGAGGACCATTGCCGGGGTATCGAGGCCTGCCTGCGTCGCGGCAAGCCAGGTGAAACCTACAACATCGGTGGCGGGCAAGAGCTTCCCAACCTCACCGTCATCGAGGAAATCTGCACCGCGGTCGACAATGCCTTCGCGGCCGATCCTTCGCTTGCCCAGCGTTTTCCCGATGCACCAGCCGCTCGCGGCCTGGCGAGCAACACGCTCAAGACCTTCGTCACCGACCGCAAGGGCCACGACAGGCGCTACGCGATCGACGAGACCAAGGCCCGCGAAGAGCTCGGCTATACGCCCGCCCGCGATTTTCCGCAGGGCTTTGCCGAAACCCTGGCCTGGTTCCTGGCGCGGGAGGACTGGTGGAAGCCGCTCCTCGAACGCGCCGCGATCACCCGCTGAACTCCGCCCCTTCCCGTACCCGACGCGGAGCATACCATGGCAGATAAGCATCTCATTATTCTGGGCATCAGAGGGGTGCCCGCCGCTCATGGCGGCTTTGAAAGCTTCGCAGAACGCCTCGTCCCCTGGATGGTTGGCTGCGGCTGGGACGTGACGGTCTATTGCCAGGGTAGCGAGACCGGCCAGCGCTTCGAAGACACTTGGGAGGGGTGCCGCCGCATTCACATCCCGATCAAGCGCGATGGCGCAGTGGGGACGATCGAATTCGACGTCAAGTCGGCGTTCGATGCGGTGGACAAGAACGCGGTGATTCTCACCCTTGGGTACAATACCGGCTTCCTCTCCGCGATGTTGCGTCTGCGTGGCTGCTTCAACATCATCAACATGGACGGGATCGAATGGAAGCGGGAGAAATACTCGCTTCCGCAAAAGATATATCTCTGGCTCAACGAGCATATCGCCGCCCTTTCGGGCAACAAGCTCGTGGCCGATCACCCCGAGATCGCCCGCCACCACACCCGCCACGCCAAGCCGGAAAAGATCGCCATGATCCCCTACGGCAGCGACCGCATAGCCCAGGCCGATGCCACGCAGCTGGATTCGTTCGGCATCGCCCCCAAGCGCTTCATGACCGTCATTGCCCGCCCGGAACCGGAAAATTCGCTGCTGGAGATCGTTACCGCGTTCTCCCAAAAGCCGCGGGGGATCAAGCTTGTGGTCCTGGGCAAGTACAGCCGGGAGCACGCCTACCAGGCCAAGGTTCTCGACGCGGCCAGCGACGAGGTCCTGTTTCCCGGCGCCATTTACGACAAGGCGATCGTCGAGGCACTGCGCCTCGAAAGCCTGGCCTATGTCCATGGGCACCGCGTGGGGGGCACCAACCCGTCGCTCGTCGAGGCACTCGGGGCTGGCAACGCGGTCATCGCGCACGACAACAAGTTCAACCGATGGGTTGCTGGTGACGGCGCGCTTTATTTCTCCGACGTCGCCAGCTGCGCCGTGGCGATCGAACGGCTGATCGACAGCCCGGATCTGCAACGCGAACTGGCGCAGAATTCGACCCGACGGTGGGAAGAAAACTTTACGTGGCCGATGATTTTGAGCGACTATGAGAATCTGATTCTCACTTCTCGAGAAAATTCCTAACAAAAGAGCCCCGAACGGCGGCGGCTTTCAGGAAAACGCACCTAATCGTCGAGACGCCATGCCCCAAGTCATCGCAAATTATACGTAATCGCACCTAGCAAAACGATTGATGCAGTGCACAATAATTGCTAGTTTCAAATTGTTCATGGCTGTCGAGCCAGGGCGCCCCCGCGCCTTCGGCCACGCTGCAAGTCTTATGAGGGTATTTTGCAAAGCTTGCGAATTGGGCTTTTGAACCATGCATTTGGCCGCCCCAACCTTGGCGTCGATGCGCTGAGCCGTTCGAACATCGCGATTCTTCGCTCGGCCTGCATGGCGGCGGGGATCAAGCCGACATTCGTCCTTTTCGGTAAACCCGGCACCGATGCGCCCACCGATTCCGACGTGACGCAAGGCCCGTTCCTGCGCCTTCGCCAGCTCGTGACGGGCCGCTTCGGTGAATTCCGGCAGGCGATCGCGAATTGCGATCTCGTGGTCGACATCTGCGCTGGCGACGGCTTCACCGACATCTACGGCACCAAGCTCTTCATGGTCCACAACCTGGGCAAATGGGCGACCCTGGTCACCCGGCGCCCGCTGGTGTTCGCACCGCAAACGATCGGCCCCTTCAACAGCACCTGGAGCCGGGCGATCGCCCGCAACATCTTCAATCACGCCACGCTGACCTTCGCCCGCGATGGTCTTTCGATGAAAACCCTCAAGGAGATGAAGATCACATCGCCCTGCCAGGAAGTCATCGACGTGGCGTTCCGGCTGCCCTTCGAAGCTGCGCCTCCCAGGGCTCCGGATGCCCCCGTGCGGGTGGGGATCAACGTGTCCGGACTGCTGTTCCGGCACGGCGAGCGTTTCCAGCTCACGCTCGATTATCCCGCGCTCATGCGCGCGATGATCGAAAACGTCCTGTCCAGACCCAATCACGAAGTTTGCCTGGTTTCGCACGTGATTCACGACGACGAAAGCTCGCAGGACGATTACGACGCAGCCTGCGCGCTGGCCAAGGAATATCCGGGCGTCCAGCTCTCGCCCAAATTCCGCAACTCCGAAGAGGCCAAGTCCTACATTTCCGGACTGGATTTCTTCACCGGCGGGCGCATGCACGCCTGCATCGGCGCCATTTCCTCGGGCGTCCCGGTGCTCCCCATCGCCTATAGCCGCAAATTCAACGGCCTGTTTGAAACGCTGGGCTACCCGCACATGATCGACGGGCGCGCTATCGACACGGCCGAGGCGATGGCCAAGTTCGATGCGGCCCTGGACCAGCGCGAAGCGATGGCGAAGGCCTGCCAGGCCGGGCTTGGCGTGGCGCGGCAGCGCCTGCAGTCCTATGAGGCCGCGATGCAGGAACTGCTTTCCAGGATTGCAGCGGCGTCGAACAGGCACACATGAGCAGCGCTGAGACTGGCCTTTCCGGTCGCGGCGTCGACAGTTCGTTCGTCACGCCCGGCCGGAACTCCCAAACAGCAAAATCCATGCTTTCCCCTCGCCCTGGCGACCGGAACGGCCATACCCAGTGTCTGGTATGGAACGGCCAGAGGACGTGATGGCCACTGTCCCCCACCCTGCGAAAGCGAAACGGACTTTGACCGCGCGCGCGCGCGAGCTTCACGCGCGCTACTGGCAGCCCGTGCTGGCCATCCTGATCCGCGGCCTGTCGGTCGTCGCGAGCGCGGGCCTGGCGTGGTTCATCAGTCATTATTATGGCGCCCGCGCCGTCGGCCAGTTCGCCCTCGTCACCCAGACAGGGCAGTTCCTTTCGGTCGTCGGCCTGCTGGGTCTGGACATCGCCGTGGTTCGCCATTTCTCCGCGACCCGCGCGAAGAACGTCCGTCTGGCCCGCTCCAGCCTGATGCAGACCGGAGGGATCGCGCTGTCGTTGATGGTCGTGCTCGCGCTGGGGCTGTGGCTTGGCCGCGACCTGCTGGCGCGCATGGTCTTTGCCAGCGCACTCTCGGCCGGCTTCATGGCGCTCGCCTCGTTCATGGTCGTGGGGCGCGGCGGCGCGCGCTTCTTCGGCGCCGTCCTGCGATCGCAAGGCGACTATTCCTTCGGCCAGAGCATCGATGCGCTGTTCATACCCGGCTTGTGCTGCCTGATCTGCATTCCGATCTATTTCTACAGCCATATCTCGCTTCAGGGGATCCTGGAGGTCAACGCCGCGCTCGGGCTCCTGGCCACCGTGATCGCCTTTGCCGTCAGCCTGCGCCACACGACCACCCGTAGCGACGGCCTCGCCCCCAGCACGCGCAAGGTCTTCGACAGCGCGCTTCCCCTGTGGGGAGTGGGCATCATCACCAGCATCAGCGACTGGTATGGACTGACCGTTGCCGCCAACGTCCTGGGCGCGACCGACGTTGGATACTACCGTGTGGCCGTTCAGGTGACCCTGGCCATGCAAGTCATTTCGCTTGCCCTTTTCAACGTTTACACCCCCAAGATCAGCACCGCATTCCATAACGGCAACCTCAAGGCGGTGGGGCAGTTGACCCGCAGCGCTACGGTGCTTTCCGCCGTCTGCGCGATTCCGCTTGCGGTTGTAATCCTGATCTTCGCAAGACCCATTCTCGGCGTGTTCGGCCCCGAATTCGCCTCCGCGGCGACGGTCCTGCGGATTCTGGTCATAGGTCAGTTGGCCTTCACCCTGACCGGACCTTGCGGCCTGACCATGTCGATGGCCGGGTTCGAGCGTGTGAACCTCGCCCTCAACGTCATTTCCATCACCGTCCTCGTCATCCTGGTTCCCATCGCCACCGCTTACTGGAAGCTGACGGGCCTCGCGAGCTGCCTCAGCCTGACGGTCCTGTTCAAGAACGTGTCCGCTCTCGTGTGGCTGCGTGTGAAACTGGGATTGAGCGTGATCACCGGGAAGGTCCATTCTACGAAAGTAAGCCCTTGACGACACTCATCCACCCAGGCTTCCACAAGACCGGAACGACCTGGCTTCAAGCCGAACTGTTCAAGGACGCGCGCGTCTTTCACTCGCTGTTCTCGCACTTCGAGATCGACGACATGCTGGTTCGCCCGCACGATTTCGCTTTCGACGCCGAACGCGCCCGTCTCGCCATCGAAGCGCGGGCAAGCCAGAAGCAACCCGGCCAGATCGACGTCATCAGCTCGGAGATTCTCTCCGGAAATCCCTTTACCGGCGCGCGCGATGCCCGAACCAACGCCGACCGGCTGCACCAGGTACTGCCCGATGCCCACATTCTCCTGACGGTCCGAGCGCAAAAGTCGATGCTGCGTTCGCTCTACATGCAGTACGCCCAGCGCGGTGGCCGCCGGAGCCTTGACGAATTTGCCACACGCACCTGCGAGCCGGGCTATTTCTGGTTCGACCTCGACCTGATCCAGTTCCATCGTCTGGCCGAGTATTACGGCGCGCTGTTCGGCCACGACAAGGTCCTGGTCCTCCCCCAGGAGCTTCTTGCGCGCGATCGCGATGAATATTTCCGCACGCTCTATCGCTTCCTGACCGGGCAGCCTCCCGCTGCGGAGTTGACGGTCTCGCGGACCAAGGCCGTGGGGGCCAGCGCTCCGAGTGCGGGCGTTCCCCTGCTGCGTCTGGCGAACCTCATTCGCAAGGCTCCGCTCAACCCCGAAGCGGTCGAAACGCTGAACCCGCTCGGAAAGCTGCTTCACCGCGCGGCCTACAACTTCAACGTCAACGAAAAGAGCGCGCGCCGCAAGCTGGCGGCACAGGCCTCGCGGCACATCGATGATCGCTACGCGGCATCGAACCGCATCCTGCAACGCTACTGTCCCGTTTCGTTGGCAGACTTGGGTTACGCGCTGTGATGCGCAACGGCCTTTCCCGGCGCGCGGCGTCGGCAATCGTGAGACACGCATGACCAAGCTGCTGGACCAAACGGTCGAGGACAATCTGTGCCACGGATGCGGGGGCTGTGCGGCCATCGCTCCGCGGGGGAGCATAACCATGCAGAAGACCGCAACCGGCTATGTCCGGCCGCGGTCGACGGGCCCCCTGCCGCAGGAATTCGACGCCGCGTTTTCGCAGATCTGCACCGGCCGGACCATTCGGCAGGAAGCGAACGGGCGCACCTACGACCCCAGCTGGGGCCCGCTCGTCACGGTCGAAGTCGGCAATTCGACCGATCCTGCGGTCCGGTTTCGCGGATCGTCCGGAGGCATCATCTCGACGCTCGCGATCCACCTGCTGGAGAGCGGCAAGGTCGATTTCATTCTCCACACCCGCACCGACCCCACCGATCCCATCGGAAACGTCACCGCGCCCAGCTTCACGCGCGACGATATTCTCGCGGCCGCCGGCTCGCGCTACGCGCCCTCCAGCCCGCTTGCCGATCTCGAGCGCTATCTCGCCGAGGGACGAAAGTTCGCCTTCATCGGCAAGCCGTGCGACATCGCGACCCTGCGCGCGATGGCGCGGCGCGATCCGCGGATCGATGCGCTCATTCCCTACAAGCTGTCGTTCTTCTGCGCCGGAATTCCCGGCCGCAAGGGGGCCCACGCCCTGCTTGACCGGATGGGCGTCGAGCCGGACCAGCTGGCCCGGTTCGATTACCGCGGCAACGGCTGGCCCGGCCCGACCCGAGCGGAGCGAACCGACGGCTCGGCGGTCACCTTCGACTATGCCTCGTCCTGGGGCCAGGTGCTGAGCCGGCACCTTCAGTTCCGCTGCAAGATCTGTCCCGACGGCACCGGCGAATTCGCCGACATCGCCGCCGCCGATGCCTGGTACGGCCAGGACGGCTACCCCGATTTCGACGAAAGGGACGGGCGCAGCCTGGTCATCGCGCGCACCGCCGAAGGGCGCGCCCTGCTCGACGAGGCGCTGGGCCAGGCCCGCATCGAACTGGAGCCCCTGCCCATCACCGACATCGCGCTCATGCAACCCTATCAGCGCGACCGCAAACGGGTGGTTCTCGCCCGCAGCCTGGCCATGCTCCTGCTCGGGCGCAGGCGGCCTCGGTTCACCGGCCTCCAGCTCCTGCGCAACACGCTGCGCACGCCCCCCCTCTTTCTGCTGCGCAACATGCTGGGCACGCTGAAACGCCTGCCCAAGACGCCGCGCGGCGCATGACGCGAGAACGCGCAAGACCGATGCCCTGCCCTCAACACGCCCGCCTCGCGAAAATCCAGACAAAGGAAACACGCTGAATGGTTGCCCAGATCGATCCGGTGATGCTGCAAAAGCGCAAGGGCAAGATTCCGGGCCGTCTTGCGGCGTGGGCGCTGATCGAAGGCCGCCCCTTGACCACCAAGGGGCAGTGGATCAACCCGGTCGTCTTTGCGCTCTACCGGGCCGCACAGTTCTTTCCCCGACGCAAGGGCAGCGACGAGCCCATCCTGATCCTGGGAACGGGACGCAGTGGCACGACCATTCTTGGCAAGCTCTTCGCGATGCACAAGGACACCGTGTTCCTCAACGAACCCAAGGCGGCCTGGCATTTCATCCACGATGGAGAGGACATCGCTGGATCGTACACCAGCGCCCCGGCCCGTATCCGCCTGCCCTCGACCGAAGCGACGCCCGCCAGAGCACGCGCGCTTTCGGGTATCTATTCCTGGGCCATGCGCTGGGGCCTTGCGCGCCGGGTCGTCGACAAATATCCGGAACTGATCTTCCGGCTGCCGTTTGTCCTGGCCCTGTTCCCCAAGGCCCGCTTCATTGCCATTCTGCGCGATGGCGTCGACACGTGCGCCTCGGTAACCAGCTGGTCCAAGCGCAACAGCGACATCCAGGACGGCGAACTCCACGACTGGTGGGGACGCGATAGCCGCAAATGGCACCTGATCGTCGACCAGCTCGTTCCCGAACATCCCGATCTTGCCCCCTTGCAGGGCCTGCTGCGGGACGACGAGAACCACCAGGACCGCGCCGCAGTCGAATGGATCCTGTCCATGCGCGAAGCAACGCAGGTTACCGCACTGCACCCGCAACAGGTCCTGGCCGTCAAGTACGAGGAGCTTTGCGCAAAGCCCGACGCCGTGCTCGATCGGATGCTGCGGCATTGCGGACTGGGCGAGGATGCGGTTTTTCGCGATTACGCGAAGGACGTGCTCTCGGCTGCCGAAGCTTACGGCGAACTGGCTCTCATGCCCGAACTGGTCCCTGTGTTCCGCCAGACACTGATCGACATGGGCTACGAACAGAGCTGCGAGCGCGTGGTCGAGCGACGGTAGTTGCAACGTGGCCGACCTGTCCCCCATCGCGATGCCCCCAGCCTCCTGTGGCCTGCCCGTGCCGCACCGGACATGACCCCAAAGGATTGCTGACGTGCCCAACCTGCTCTCGATGAATTCTTACCATTACCGCCGTGGCGGGTCGGACGTGGTCTATTTCGACCATGCTGCGCTGTTCGAGGAAAAGGGGTGGAACAACACCTTTTTCTCGATGCACCACCCCAACAACGTGGACACACCCGATTCACGCCATTTCGTGAGCCTGGTCGATTACGAGTTCGCGCAAACCCCGGTGCAAAAGGCCCGCACCGCGCTGGCTTCGATCTACAACCGCGAGGCGCGGGCGAAGGCCCGCCAGCTGCTCGCCGGACGCCAGTTCGACATTGCCCACGCGCATTGCATCTATCACCACCTGACCCCTTCGGTGTTTGACGTCTTCAACGAGGCGGGGGTTCCCATCGTCCTGACCGCGCACGATCTCAAGCTCGCATGCCCGGCTTACAAGATGATGAATTCGAACGGAATCTGCGAAGAATGCAAGGGCGGAAACCTGCTCAACACGGTTCGCAACCGCTGCATCAAGGGCTCGCTTGCCGCCAGTTCGGTGGTGGCCGCCGAAGCCATGCTGCATCGTTTCCTCAAAAGCTACCGCCGCAATGTCACGAAGATCGTTGCGCCCAGCCGCTTCTACCGAACCAAGCTAATCGAATGGGGCTGGGAGGAAGACCGCGTCATCTACATCCCCAACTTCGCCAAGGAAGTCGATTCGCGGTTTACCGCCGGACACACCGGCAACATCCTCTATTTCGGCCGGCTTTCGGAGGAAAAGGGGCTCGCCACGCTCATCCGCGCCTCGGCCCGGTCCGGTGTCGCGGTTGACATTGCGGGAACCGGCCCCGAACGCGAGGACCTGGAGACGTTGATTGCCCAGGTGCAGGCGCCGGTCCGGCTTCTGGGACGGCTCGACGGGGACGCCCTGTGGTCCGCCGTCGGCTCGGCGAAGGCCGTCGTCCTGCCGTCGGAATGGTATGAGAACGCACCGATGTCCGCGCTCGAGGCCATGCAGCTCGAACGTCCGATGATCGGCGCGGACATCGGCGGTATTCCCGAGCTGATCCGCGATAGCGGGGGCGGTCTCGTCATTCCCTCTGCCGATGCCTCGGCGCTCGCCGATGCGCTCAGCCAGATCGAAGCGATGCCCCAGGAACGCCTCGCGCAGATGGGCCAGTCAGCGGCCCGCTACGTCCGGCGCGAATTCTCGCGCGATCGCTATTTTCAACGCATGGATGAGCTCTACCGCGAATGTCTGCGCGCGCCCGGGGGAAGGAAGGCATGACCCAGATCGACATTGCCCTTGCAACGTACAACGGGGCGCGTTTTCTAGAACCCTTGCTCGGCTCCTTCGCGGGGCAGACCCACAAGGACTTGCGCGTGTTCGCCTCCGACGACGGATCGCAAGACGAGACCGTGTCCATTCTCGAGGCGCCCGGCCGCCCGTTTGCGATCCACGTCGTTCCCCACGCCTCGCGGGGCAACATCCTGCGCAATTTCGAGAACGCCATCAGCGCCACCAGCGCCCCCTACGTCGCGCTTTCGGACCAGGATGATTTCTGGGTTGCCGACAAGCTCGAAAGCCTGCTCACGCGCATGCAGGCCATGGAGCGGACGTTCGGCGCGGCCACGCCGCTGCTGGTCTTCAGCGATCTGGAAATCGTCAGCGAAACGCTCGACACCATTTCACCGTCCTATTTCGCATCCACGACGAAATCAGGCAAGGCGCGCCAGTTCAAGGATTTCGTCCTGGGCAACCACGTTCCCGGCTGCGCCATGCTGGTCAATCGCGCGCTGCTGGACCTCGCCCTGCCATACCCGGAACTGAAAATTCACGATCACTGGCTGATCCAGATCGCGACCCTGTTCGGTCACGTCGATTGCATCGACCGGCCCCTGATCAAATACCGCCAGCACGCCAGCAACACGATCGGCCTTGGCAGCGCCGGGCTGGGCGGCCTCGCCCGCGCGCTGGCGCCGCTCAAGGCCATTCGCAAGAGCATGGGCGGACGCCCGGCCCTCTGGCGGCTTCAGTCCGGCTGGATCCGGGGCAACATGGCCGCGCTCAAGGCCCGTTTCGGGGAGACGATCCCTTCTGCGAACGACAAGGCCCTGATCGATGCGATCCTCGCAGGGAACGTGCGCAGCGCGCACAAGCTGCTCGCCGGCGCGGAGACCGGCAAACGCGGTATCGATTACTGGGGGCTCCTGGGAACGCTGGCAAAATTGGCGAAAGCCACGTAACGATCAATTTCGCCTCGGCGGAAAGTCAGATAGAATGCCCGAATCCCGTATGGCATCGAAGTGCTATGCCATAAGCCGCATTTGGCAACGATCAGGCTCTGTTCCGCGCGTAACAGCGAAAATTTTTTGATACACCATGAAAGCGCATAAATCAGATATGCAAACGAGAATGGCCATCCGGCGTCGCACCCTCACATTTGAGACGCTGGTCCAGTTTCTCGCTGCACTTATGCTCTATACACTATTCCTGTGGCCCAAATATATTTCCATTCCGCTGGGGCCGCTTCGACTTAGCCCATACAACCTTGCCGTTATTGGTGCTTTTGCAATGGCGGTGATCGCGATTTTCGTACGCAAGGCACCGAGCCGCATTCCTCCATTGGCGGGCATGGCCATGGGCCTATTCCTGGTTTTTTTCGCCACACGCTTCTTATCCGATGGCTTTTCCAGCACGAAGGGCGCCAGCTTCTACAGTGAAGCTCGCTTCTTGATATGGACGTGCGCTGTCTTTCCCATCGCAGTCGTCCTATACGCCAGAACGGACGATCTTAGTAAGATCGGCGATGCGATCTGCGTCTGCATGGTCGTCGTTTCTGGTGCCGTGCTACTAGAGGTTGCGTTACACACCGTCTTTCCCGCCATCGTTCTACCGCACATCGCCGGCATAGGCCTCGACGACGAGTTCAAGACGATGCTGCTGCGCGACAAGTCGCGCGACGGCGGCTTTCGTGCGCAGGGCCTGTTCAACCACCCCATCGTGCTTGGCCAGATCGGTGCGGCGATGCTTCCGCTAGCGCTGGCCCGCCTGATGAGCCGCTCGCGTCGAAAGCTCCATCTGGTGACCATCGCGAGCTGTCTGATTGCCATTGCATTTTGCGGTGCGCGTACCGGACAGGTTGCCGCCGTTGTCGGGTTGGTCGCCTTTGGCACCTTCCTGATCGTGCAAAGTCGCAGCAAATCGTTGTGGGCGCTCAGCATCATCGTCTTGCCCATTGCCACGGCCATCGTCACTTCGGCTTACGCCTACGTCGCCGAACTGGTCGTGGGGCGCACCGCCATCGAACAGGGCAGTTCGGAAGTGCGTGCGATGATGTGGATGCGCGGCTGGCCGGCCATCTGGGAAAAACCGGTTTTCGGCCACGGCGCAGGCAACGCTCCGTTCATCGCCGGCACCATCGGCGGCAACGGCGTGCGGACCATCGACGACTTCTATCTCTCGCTTCTTGTGGATACCGGATTTGCGGGCCTGTTCGCGTTCGGGGCGTTCGCGGCCATGGTGTTGTTCAGCAGCCTCGCCGCGAAGGGAAGCGCCGAACAGCGCCGTTTGCGCGTGGCATTGATGGCAGGAATCGTGGCTATTCTCGCAGCCCAGAAAGCCGTCTCCATCACGCAGGGCATCGGGATCTTCATGTTCCTGAGCGGCCTCCTGCTGGCCAGCCAGATCCACCCCGCCAGGCGCGGTGGCAAAGCGCGTCTGGTCCGCCAGCCCGTGCTTCCCGCCAGCCCCGGTGCATCGCCCGCACTGGCCTAGGCCGGTTGGCGATTGGACCTGATCAGGTAGACGGCCCCTGAGTCTCTGATTTTCGGGCCTTTTGGAGTCACTTCATGCGAAGGGCACCCTGGTCAGACATTCTCCGTACAGACTCAGCGGCTTAGGGAACTCCAAGAACTGCGGGTCATTGTATGTCCATGGAAACCGTTTCACGTCGATCCTTGCTATGGGCCCTGTGCTCAAGCACGGTGCTGGGCAGTCTGGGATTGCTTGCCTCACGCTCGATCCCTATCGACGCTCAGGACAATCCCGGCGTTGCCGGCCTGAAGGCGCTCAAAGCCCTGCGCCCGGGGCATAATCGGACCGTGGCCTTGCAGGCAGCCGGGCGTAGCGGGCGCTTTACATGGGACGGATCGGACCTGTCGCATCGCGTGGCGGCAGACCCTCTCGAGGGGATCTATGTCGCTCCCGCCGTGGATAGCACTGGCGCATCCGGCGCGTGGGTACGCCAGATCGATGGACCGTTCGACATCCGGTGGTTTGGCGCATCGGGTTCAGGGGATTGCCTTGCGGCCTTCAACGGCGCGCTGTCCGCCGCCCGAAGCGCGGGCGGGGGAACGATCGTTTTTCCGGAGCAGGGTCAGGGTGGATGGCGCCTTGGCGGCACCGCCATCATCGATGCCGACAACGTGACGATCGATCTGCGCGACGACGTCACCTTGACCCGCACGACGCCATGCTCGACGTTTCGTTTCGGCAAGGACAACGGCGCTACGCTCCGCGCGGTCAAACTCCTGTGTTCGGGCCGCAAGGCCACGATCGACGGGAATGGCCACGCCATGACCGGCTACGCCTACAACGCGCGAAAGCCGATTTATCCCGCCGTCGAGTTCCGCAACTGCGACGGTGTCACGGTCGAGAACGTCCACGTCACCAACGGCCTGGTCAACTGCCTGCTCGTCCGCTTCAGTTCGAACATTGTGCTGCAGGACTGCGATGGTTCGCATTCGGTGTACGACAATGGCATTTCGGTCAATTTCGCGCTCAACTATCATGCCTACGACCCGCAGGATTCCCGCACCTGGACCAATGCACGGCTGATCCGCTGCCGTGGATTCGACAACAACGCGGTGGGGATCACCAACTACGGAGGGTACGGCCACACCTGGACCGACTGCGAAGCCTGGGGCAATGGTCAGGACCGCACCGAGGGCCTGCCCTGGGGAGGCGGCATGACCGTGGAGATGAACGGGCACAACCTTCGCGATAGCCGCACCACGATCATCAACCCCAAATGCCACGACAACCGCAATTACGACCTGCTCGCCTCCACGTTCGGCGTCACGTTGATAAAGCCAGATTTTCGCGGCCCGAAAGCGCCTGTTGTTCGGCAGGATCGCACATCCTCCTATGGATCGAACCTGATCGTGTTCGGGCGCGGCGGCGTGAAAGTCGTCGCGGGAACGTTCGCAAACGCGGGCCGCGACGGAATCCGCTTGCTGGCGACGGGCCCTGGCAACTACCCCTCGCTCGATTTCGACGGCATCATCTCCAGTCCCGCGGACTATGGCATTCACGGCGTTGGCATTGCCGAGGTGAAGGTTTCGAACGCTTCACAGATCATCGATGCCGGCAAAGCGGGAATCCAGCTCAAGAACATCAATCCGCGCTACAACAAAGGCGGCGGCGTCGCGATTTTGAACCCCGGCGTGATCCGCAATTGCGGAGGTCTGGCCATCGCTATCGACAGTCTGGGCGATGTCTCCTCGCGCGGGGTCGATGTGGTCAATTGCCAGCGCGACAGGGTATCCGCCTCGTCCATCAGCGTGCGCAACAGCCTAAGATCCTCCATCCGGAGGTAACCTTGCGAAAACGGCGGCGAGTTTCAAGGCACAGCCGCGGCACGACGCCAAGGACCCTGCGGCGCGCGACGACCACGCCGCAGGGGGGACGCGACCACTGCCCCCCTCTGCGCCTTTTTGCCTGATGCCCGCTGCGCGCCTGCGGGCCTGCGGGCCTGCGGGCCCTTTGACAACAGGCTTGGATGGCGGGTCAGTTCAGCTTGCGGATTCCCAGCCAAGCGAAACGTCCCGGCTGCGTCGTCATCGCCTTGCCAAGCCCGTCCGTTGTGTTCGCGCTCTTGCAATAATGTTGCAAGGACAGCGCCGTGCTAGCCGTCAGGGTGAACACATGATCGATCCGCGAGGTCGACGGCACGCTTCCCGCCGCGTCCGAAAACTCCGTGGAACCCTGCGTAATGTCGGTCGCGCTCGTCGTATCGCGAAGGAAGAGCGTGTGCTCATCCACCCTGTAGGCCTGCGCCCAGGCCGTGATCCGATAGGTCCCTGCAGGAAGGGTGAAACTGCCGTTGGCGATGTTGGTGGCCAGCGTACGCCGGTTGAGGGTCGTGGTCGCTAGTGAGCGCGTGTTGCGCCCGGAAGCCGCCGCGCCACCACTGGCATTCGCGGCCGCCTTGCCTTCCAGAATCAGATCCCAGCCCAGATCCTCATTTGCGATGAAAGTCTTGCTGGTCGCGAAATTGGCCGCGGCAGACTGCATC
This sequence comes from Novosphingobium organovorum, assembly GCF_022832435.1. Classification (GTDB taxonomy): domain Bacteria; phylum Pseudomonadota; class Alphaproteobacteria; order Sphingomonadales; family Sphingomonadaceae; genus Novosphingobium; species Novosphingobium organovorum. The sequence continues at coordinate 37,378 of NZ_JALHLF010000035.1, forward strand.
GACGTGCTGTCCCCGCTGATCGCGGCCATGTGGCCATAAGTACATGTCGAAGCGATCTCGGCGATTTTCAGCGTCTTGGCATTGGCGTCATCGTTGATGATATTGGCCGCCTTGGCATAGGACGCGTTCTGGATACGGACCTGTGAGCCGGACGATACGTTCTTTCGGTTATCCTTGAGGGACAGCTTGTTGACCTCCACCGACGCCACATAGTTCACATCCACCGACAGCGAGCCGCAGTTGCGGATACTTCCCGCCACGCGAACTTCACCGCCGCCCTGATTGTACGCGGCATTGGCGTTCGATACATAGATGCCAGACGACACGGCCCCATCGATCATCGAACGCTCGGACACCTCCAGCAAGGCCACGCCCTGCCCGTGGATGCCGTAATTCGCGGTGTTCATGATCTTGCCGTCCCAGGCCAGAGACGGGAACGCCGTCGTCGCCAGCACCCGGATGCCGCTCTTGCCGGGACTGTCGATCGTACCATAGCCCGACACATCGAGCGTCGCGTAGCCATAGACGATGATCGAGGAACCATAAGTCGCCGTGCTGTCCTGACGCGTGGTCGGCGCGATCGTGTTCTTGAATTCGGGCTTGATCACCTTCACGCCGCGCGCGCTGCACAACAAATCGTAGTTGCGGTTGGATGTGCATTTGGGATTGACGATGACCGTCCGGCTGTCCCTGTCGTAGGTCCCGTTCATCTCGACGGTCATGCCCCCGCCCCAGGGCAGGTCATCCGAATAGTCCTGGCCGTTGCCCCACGCCTCGCAGTCGGTCCAGGTGTGGCCATACCCGCCGTAATTGGTGATCCCCACCGCATTGTTGTCGAACCCGCGGCAGCGCATGAGGCGAGCGTTCGTCCAGGTGTGGGGATCGTTCGCATCGTAGCCGGCGTAATCGAGGGCGAAGTTTATCGAAATGCCATTGTCGTATACCGCATGCGAACCATCGCAGTCCTGCAGCAGAATGTTCGAACTGAACCGCACCAGCAGACAGTTGACCAGGCCATTGGTGACATGGACGTTGTCGACGATCACACCGTCACAGGTCCGGAATTCGACCGCCGGATAAATCGTCGCATAAGCGCTGTAGGTGTAGCCGCTCATGCTGGCGCCATTGCCGTCAATAGTGCACTTGCGCCCGGGACAGATCAGCTTTGCGTTCTTCAAGGTCGCCCCGTCGGGCTTCTCGAAGCGGAATGTCGTACACGGAACGCTGCTCGTCATGTTGACGTCGTCGTAAAGCTGGATCGTCACATTGTCCGCGTCGACAACCGCCGTTCCGCCAAGGTTCCAGCCGCCTTTCCCCTGATAGGGAAATACGATGGTCCCCCCGCCCGCAGCCTTGACCGCGGCCAGCGCCGCGTTGAACGCCGCCAGGCAATCCTCGAGACCCGAAGCCCCGAACTCGGTGATGAGAACCGAAATCGAATTGAGCGAGGTGACGATGTCGTCGATATTCGTACGACTGACCGGATCAAACGAGGCGCCCAAGTGCGCATAGAACGGCGCCGTATCGGTGCGTACACAGGCACGCAGCACGCCCTTTTCGTTCGCCCCCCCCTCAGCCAGCGCCACCGCGGTATCCGTCGTTGCGAAGGCATCCTGCGGCGCTGTCGCGGCAATCGCCTGCGCGAGTGTCGTATAAAAGCGGCTCACGGCCAACGCCGATGCCGCCGAATTCGAGGCGTTTGACGCCCAGCCCTTTGCCACCAGCGCCTGATCGCCAGCCGCGTTCGCCTGACGGCGCGCCTCGAGGGTATTCTCCCCCTTGAGGACGATGGTGCGGCGTTCCTGCCGCTCGATAAAGACGGCCATCAGTTGGGCGCTCCCTGCTTGATGTCCAGGGTGCCGACAAGTTCGACCTGCTTGGCCCCGTCGCTGCGCGTCACGTACAAGGTGTGGAACAGCGAGACCGTTTCCCCCGGCGCGACCTGCGCACTGACCTGCTCCAACGTTTCCTCATCGATCTGCGCAAGAAGCACGGTCGCCCCCATCGTCCGGCCCGAAACCGGGTGCTCATAGTCAGAATAATACTGGGGGCAGAGCCCCTGCTCACCCGCGTTCGCGTTCTCCAGCGTAAAGCAGACCGCACCTCCGCGGCTTTCGGAAAACGACCAGGCGAAGCGTGCGTCGGTCATGTTCTCGCCAAGATAGACGAGAGACTCCGAGCCATCCGGCCCGCCCCAAACAGCGTACCGATAGGCCGTCAATTGCACGTCTTGGTTCATGAAACATCTCCTGGCATGGTCCGATCAACGACCGCGACCGAACCAGTCAGCGGAGCGATGGGACAAAGGGTCGGTGTGCGGGGTATGAGCGCGCAGGCATCGCAGCGGCGAGGCGAGGCGAGGCGGAGCGAACGCTCCCTTCTTGCGCTTGACGAAAATCAGGATTGCGCTGCGTGACGAGACGGGACGGGCTAGGACGTAGTGACAATTTAATTATTTGAGCCATAGCATGATGCTGGCGAG
>NZ_JALHLF010000036.1 GCF_022832435.1 Novosphingobium organovorum
GCACCCTGGCTGGTGCGCGATCCGGCCGCGCGCCAGACCACGCTGCGTGTATTGAACGCCGCCCCGGCGCACGCGCTTGCGCGCCTTGGCGCGCTCGCCGCGCCGAGACCCAGGGCGGCCCCCTCTCCCGATACCCTCTCAGCACCGGTCCCCGCGCGCACCGATTCGCGCCTCACCTGGTTCGCCCGGCTCTACGATGCCGCGCTGGTGTTCGCCTTCGCGGCGGCTTTCGCGGTCATGGTGGTGCGTCGGCGGCACGAAGGGCAACGCGGCCCCGGACGCTGGCTGCTGCCCTATGCCGCCAGCCTCTACCCGCTGCTGGCCGCCCTGCTGATCCCCGCCGCTTTCGTCTCGCTGGCGGGCATGGATGCGGTGCGGCCCTTTGTGTGCCTGGGCGCAGGGTGGCTCGCCGCAGTGCTCTGGCAACGCCTTGCCGAGCGTCGGCGCACGCTGGTCCCGCGACGGCGCTGAAAATCCACTTTTTAATGAAAAATCAGTAAAGTACCGGGCTCGAAATACGCACGAGAACGCGGTTTCCGGTCTCGGTAATGGTGTAAAGCGGCGTCACGCTAAGCTCGAGATCGCGCGCATCGTAGCCCGTGGCGACAACCGCAACGCCGACCAGGCACAGCCCGACGAGCGATGCCGCGACCAGCCGGCCGCGCCTCCCCTGTCTTACCCCGGACATGGTCGTTCTCCCCAATGGACGCGCCGGTTGTACCGCCAATGGCCCCTTGCGGGCAACACGAAACGCCAGCCAGCCGGTCGCCCTGCGCAAAGCGGGTGACAATCGCCCCGCACGCGCCTATAGCGGGCGGCAATGAGCAAGCGTGTGACTACCATCACGACCACCACCACCCGGCGCGCCCGGGCACGGTTGGTTGTGGCCTGAGCCCACGCACCGCCGCTGCCCGGGCTTCGGGCGAAAATGGCGTCATTCTCCCGAATTCAAGCCGATTTAGCTGACGCCGGACCTTGCCGCTGCGCGCGCGCATGTGCCAAAGGGCGCTGAGCCAAGGCACACCGCCACCCCGCGCGCGGCCCAGGAACGAAAGACGAGTTCGATGTCCGAGATGTTCAAGATCAGCCTTCCCGACGGTTCGGTGCGCGAAATGCCCGAAGGCTCGACTCCCGGCGACGTCGCCGCCGCGATCGGCCCCGGTCTCGCCAAGGCTGCGCTCGCCGCGAAGATCGACGGCGAGCTGGTCGACCTCAGCCGCCCCTTCACCGGCGACGCGTCGCTCGCGCTGGTCACCGCCAAGGACGAGGCCGAAGCGCTCGACCTTGCCCGCCACGACTACGCGCACGTGCTCGCCGAAGCGGTGCAGGCGCTCTGGCCCGGCACGCAGATCACCTTCGGCCCTTCGACCGACGACGGTTTCTACTACGACGTGATGGCGCCCGCCAGCCGCGCGCCCTTCTCGATGGACGATCTTCCCGCGATCGAGGACAAGATGCGCGAGATCATCAGGGCCGACAAGCCGCTGGTGCGCGAGGCGTGGAGCCGCGAACAGCTGATCGCCAAGTGGGTCGAGGAAGGCGAGACCTTCAAGGCCGAATGGGCCGCCCAGCTGCCCGACGACCAGGAGCTGACCGTCTACTGGTCGGGCCAGCCGCACTCGGAAGGCGCCTGGCTCGACATGTGCCGCGGGCCGCACCTGCCTTCGACCGGCAAGCTCGATCCGGCCGCCTTCAAGCTGATGCGCGTCGCTGGCGCCTACTGGCGCGGCGACCAGAACAACGCGCAGCTCACCCGCATCTACGGCACCGGCTGGCTCACCAAGAAGCAGCTCAATGCCCACCTCACCCGGCTGGAGGAAGCGGCCAAGCGCGACCACCGCAAGCTGGGCGCCGAGATGGACCTGTTCCACCTCCAGCAGGAAGCCCACGGCTCGGTGTTCTGGCACCCCAACGGCTACGTCATCTACCGCGCGCTCGAAGACTACATGCGCCGCGCGGTCGAAAGCGCGGACTGCAAGGAAGTGAAGACCCCGCAGGTGATGGACGCGCGCCAGTGGGAGCAGTCGGGCCACTGGGGCAAGTACCGCGAGAACATGTTCGTCATCCCCGACGAAACCCCCAACACCGAGGACGAAGGCCCGCTGGTGTCGGACGATGCCGAGTGGATGGCCTTGAAGCCGATGAACTGCCCGGCGCACGTCCTCATCTTCAAGCAGGGCATCAAGTCCTACCGTGACCTGCCCCTGCGCATCGTCGAGAACGGCTGCTGCCACCGCAACGAACCGCACGGCGCGCTCCACGGCCTGATGCGCGTGCGCCAGTTCACGCAGGACGACGGGCACATCTTCTGCCGCGAGGACCAGATCGTCGCCGAAACGCGCGCCTTCTGCGAACTGGCGGACCGGGTCTACAAGCACTTCGGCTTCACCTATGCGATCAAGCTCGCGCTGCGCCCCGAAAAGCGCTTCGGCTCGGACGAAATGTGGGACAAGGCCGAAGAGGAACTGCGCAACGCGGTCGCCGAAGCGGGCCTGGCCACCCCCGAATACGGCTGGGAGGAACTGCCCGGTGAAGGCGCGTTCTACGCGCCCAAGCTCGAATGGCACCTGACCGACGCGATCGGGCGCACCTGGCAGGTCGGCACGATCCAGTCCGACCGCGTCCTGCCCGAACGGCTCGACGCGTCCTACATCGGCGAGGACGGTGCGCGGCACCGCCCGGTCATGCTCCACCGCGCGATCTTCGGTTCCTATGAACGCTTCATCGGCATCCTGATCGAACACTTCGCCGGGCGTCTCCCGGCCTGGCTGGCGCCGGTCCAGGCGGTCGTCGCGACGATCATCTCGGACGCCGACAGCTACGCCAGCGAAGCGGTCGCCAAGCTCAAGGCGGCGGGCATCCGCGTCGAAGCGGACCTGCGCAACGAGAAGATCAACTACAAGGTGCGCGAACACAGCCTCGCCAAGGTGCCCTACCTGCTGGTGGTCGGCGCGCGCGAAGCCGAGGAAGGCACCGTCGCCATCCGCACGCTGGGCGAACAGCACCAGAAGGTCATGAGCCTCGAAGAGGCCATCGCCCTGCTCAAGGACGCGTCCACCCCGCCTGACCTCAAGCCCGCCGTGCCCGCACCGGCCGCCGCCGCACCCGAAGGCGTGGAGGCATGATCGCGCGCGAGCTGCTCGACGCGGCCTGGGTTCCGGGCGGCGAAAAGCTCGAACTGTTCCGGCACGACAAGGACTTCATGATCGTGCTGGGCCACAACGAGCTGATGTCGAGCCGCAAGTGGGGCTCGGAAGAAGCGCTCGCGACGATGAGCTACGAGCGCATCAAGCGCGCCAAGCGCCCGCACATGCTGATCGGCGGCTACGGCATGGGCTTCACCCTGCGCGCCGCGCTCAAGGTGCTGCCCGAAAACGGGCAGGCGACGGTGGTCGAACTGGTGCCCGAGATCATTGAATGGGCGCGCGGTCCGATGAAGGAGCTGGAAGCGGGCTGTCTCGACGATCCGCGCGTCAACCTGGTCATGAACGACGTCGCCCTGCACATCGAGGCGGGCGATGGCGATTACGACGCGATCCTGCTCGACGTCGACAACGGGCCCGACGGGCTCGTGCGCGAGGACAACAACGTGCTCTATTCCAAGGCGGGCCTGCGCGCCGCCAAGCGCGCGCTGACGCCTGAGGGCGTGCTCGCGATCTGGTCCGCCGGCCCCGATCCGAACTTCACCCGCCGGCTCGAACGCGCCGGGTTCGCGGTCGAGGAGCGCAAGGTGCCCGCCCGATCGAACGGCAAGGGCCCCAAGCACGTGATCTGGTTCGCCACAATCCGCGAATAGGCTACACCCATGCGCCAAGGGCTACCCCGCCTGGCTTTCGGCGGGGTTTCCCGCCGCAAGCGGCGGAACGCCGCGCTATTCTAAAAAAATAATATATATCCGCCACATGCACTTGCATCTGAGATAAATAACGTATCAGATACTGAAATCTGCAGCGCAACACTGGCGGGTTTCATGCGCACGACGATTCCTTATTCGATCACCGTTTCGGTGATGACCCTTCTGCTCTGCGCCTGCGGCGGCGGCGGCGATGAAAGTGTCACCTCCACACCCACCCCGGTGGCCACCGCCACGCCCAGCCCGACACTGGCCGACTTGCAGTCCGACGCCGCGTTCGACACCCTTTCCGCGCAAGCTGTCCAGACTCTTTCGGCCGACGATGGCACGGTGACCGCCTCGACGTCCGCGCGCGCCGCGCTCAGCTTCAGCTACGACGCCGCCTCGGACACCTACACCGTGTCCAGCAACGGCGGCACATCGCGTTTCGGTCCGGCCGAATATTCCGGCCTCGACGATGCCGGTCAGGCCCAATATTCCTCCACAACAACCGGCGGGCTCGACAAGCTGACCCTGCTCAACCGCGCCAATATCGGTGATGGCACGCAATACGTCTCGCTGGGCCTGTGGCAGCGCAGGGACACCAGCGAGGACCTGAGCTACGACGTCTTCGCCTATGGTTTTGCCACCGAACCGGCCGACATTCCACTGACCGGCAGCGCAACCTATGACATCACCTTGCTTGGCGTCGTCGCCCCACCCAACGAATTCGTGCATACGGTCCTGGGCGACGGCACGTTCTCGCTGGACTTCGCGCAGGGCCTGTTCAGCCTTTCAGGCGATGCCACCGAATACAACAACGACGCCGACTACTGGACCTGCTGCCACGCCTGGCAGGGAGCGGGTTATCTGTCGTCGAGCGGCAACCTGACCGGCAACTTCGCCTACGACGGGCGCTACGAAACCTATCAGGGCACGGTCCTGGCAACGCTGTTCGGGCCGGACGCCTCCGAAGTCGGCGGAAGCGTGGTGGGCACCAATGTCGATGGCACCGGTTCGTTCAGCGGCGCCTTTGCCGGCACCAAGGCCAGCGATGACACCGACGTCAATTTCAGCGCGCTCGACGACGGCGCCCGCTCGTATTACACGCTGGTTGGTACCACCGTGGCCGCGCTGTTTCCGGGCGAGACCTCCGGCGAAGCCAGCGCCTACTATTTCCCCGACGACTACGGCTCCGTCACCTTCGACGATGACGACGCCATCACGCTGGTGACCGGGATCAGCGACGCGCGTTACAGCGACGTCACCTTCACCCAGGCCGACCTGGTGTCCAGCGACACCCGTTTCGCCATCTACGAGACGAGCAACGCCAACGGTGACTATCGCCTCGAGATGTTCCAGCCCGGCCCCGACAATCCCGAAATCCAGCTGACCTATTCCAGCTTCGGCCACTGGACCGAAACCCGCGCCATCGGCAATCTGAGCGAACAGCAGGTTTCCAGCTGGTTCAGCTACGGCGTGCGCACGCAGGCCGATACGCTTCCCGCCACCGGCACCGCCCACTTCGACGCCACGGTCCTGGGATCGGGCACGCGATACGCCGACATGGCCGCGCTGACGGTGACCGGCACCACCGCGATCGACATCGATTTTGCCAAGGAAACGGTCAACGGCACCTTCGATGCGGACGCCTACACCAGCGCGAACGAGAAGATCGACCTGCCGACGATGACGTTTTCTTCGCAAGGCAACGCCTACGGCTTCGATACCTTACTGATGCAGACGCCCGGCCATTCGTTCGGCTCGATCGAGGGCGCACTCTATGGCCCCTCGGGTGAGGAAATCGGCGGGACCTTCGAGTTCTACACCCCCTCCGCATTGGCCAACGAGGCGGATGCGTCCTACTCGGGCGTCTTCTACGGCAAACGGAACTGATCGCTTGCGCGCCCGCGCGGCGTTCGCCTCCGCCCTCGCCCTGCTGCTGCCCGCCTTTGCCGCGCACGCGGCAGATGAGGTCCCAGGCACGCTCTCCGCATCCCCTGCCGCGCCGCCGGCCACCGTCACGCTAACGCCGGGACAGCTCTTTGCCGCAGCCGACAAGGCCCGCGACAGCGGCGACTATGGTGATGCGCAAACCGCCTACCGCGCGCTGATGGCCAACAAGGACCGGCAGGTCGCGGACGAAGCCCGCTTCCGCCTGGCCCTGATGCTGCACGAGCACCTGTCGCGAACCCGCGAGGCGGCCGTTCTGCTGCGCGAGATACTCGACCATACGCCCGATGCGACGCCCGCACGGGTCGAACTGGCCCGCATGCAGGCCGCCATGGGGCACGTGCGATCGGCCGAACGCGAACTGCGCGCGGCGCGCGCCGCCGGCCTGCCACCGGCGGTCGAGCGGGTGGTCGATTTCTACGCCGGAGCGCTCAACGCGCAGCGTCCTTATGGCGTCAGCTTCGACCTGGCGCTGGCCCCGGACAACAACATCAACCGGGCAACGCGATCCGACACGCTCGGCACGATCATCGGGGACTTCAACCTCAGCAAGGATGCCCAGGCGCAGAGCGGCCTTGGCCTCTCCTCGCGCGGGCAGGTCTGGGGCCGCCTGCCCATCGCCCCGCACCTGACCTTGCGCGCCGAACTCAACGCCAGCGGGTCGTTCTATCGCCAGGATGCGTTCAACGATTACGCACTGGGCGCGAACCTGGGACCACGCTGGCAATCGGGCCGGGACATCCTCGCGTTTTCAGGGACCTACCTCGCGCGCTGGTACGGTGGCCAGCCCTATCTCGACGCCTGGGGGGGACAGGCCAGCCTGCGCCACCCGGCCGGACGGCGCACGCAAATGAGCCTGGAGGCCAGCGCGCAAGTGCGCAACGACCATTTCAGCGACGCGCGCGACGGCACGCTCACAAGTGTTGAACTGGGGCTCGACCGCGCGTTCTCGGCCCGCACCGGCGCCAGCGTGCGGGTGAACGGCGCACGCCAGGGCGCGCGCGATCCGGCCTATGCGACGAAAAGCCTGGGCACCGCGCTCTACCTCTACCGCGAGATGGGCGGCATGACGCTGGTGGGCTCGGCGAGCTATTCGCACCTGGAGGCGGACGAACGTATTTTCCTCTACCCCCGCAAGCGCATCGATAACCGCCTCGCGCTGGGTCTGACCGACACGCTGCGCGCGCTGAAGGTGGGTTCGTTCGCCCCCGTCATTGGCGTGACATACGAGCGCACGTGGTCGACGCTTGAACTTTACGACTACAGCCGGATCTCGGCGCGGTTCGGCATCACGGCAGCGTTCTAGTGGTTTTCGATCTGGTTGCATCAGATCTACCGCTCTAGACTTTTGTTTTGACGCATTTTCTGAACCGTCAGGTAATTCGACCTGACTGAAAAATGCTCCAGGCAGGCTGGCCGATCGCCGGACTTTCAACGAAAAAGGCGCCTCCCTTACGGGAAGCGCCCTTTTGTTCCGGCGCGCGGGCTTGCGCCCGCACAGCCATCAGCCTTCCGAAACGGCGGCCTTGACGATCTTGCCCGGCTCGCGCGGCGGCTCGCCCTTGGGCAGCGCGTCGACGTGCTCCATGCCTTCGACCACTTCACCCCACACGGTGTACTGCTTGTCGAGGAAGCGCGCGTCGTCGAAGCAGATGAAGAACTGGCTGTTGGCCGAGTGCGGGTAGCTGGTGCGCGCCATCGAGCACACGCCGCGCACGTGCGGTTCGGCGTTGAATTCGGCCTGGAGGTCCGGCTTGTCCGAACCGCCCATGCCGGTGCCGTCCGGGCAACCGCCCTGCGCCATGAAGCCGGGGATCACGCGGTGGAACTTGACGCCGTCGTAGAAGCCTTCGCCGGTCAGCTCCTTGATGCGCGCGACGTGGCCCGGAGCCAGGTCGGGGCGCAGCTTGATCTTGACGTCGCCGCCTTCGCCGTTGCCGGTGTCGAGCGTCAGGGTAAGAAATTCATCAGCCATCGAAAACTCCATATGTCCCGCGTCTTGGCGGGCTGCTGGCGAACCGGCGGCAGCGGGGCCGCCCGTTGGTTGAACCGGCCCGATATAGGCGATGGGGCGCCATTGTCACGTTCGGTGTGGACAGCGGGGCGTAATTTCATCCGCAGGCCGCCGCGCTGTTGCAATTGCGAAATTGGTGCGTAGACCCGGCACGATGAGCGAACGGCCACCCCAGGACGACGAGACCCGAGACGACGTGCTCGTGCGCGCCGATCCCGGTGCGCCCGACGGGTCGTCGGAGGCGAGCGCCGAACCCGAAAACGCCGAAAGCGAGGGCGAGACCGAAAGCCTCGACGAGGAGAACATCCTCAAGGCCGACTTCGTGCGCGCGGTCAAGGACGCCTTGTGGGACGAGGATTTCGACCGCGTCTACGAGCTGGTCGAGCCGCTCCACCCCGCCGACATCGCCGACCTGTTCGAGCTGGTCGACGCCGACCAGCGCCTGGTCCTCGCCCGTTCGATCCGCGACCTCATGGGCGTGGAGGTCATCGCCGAGCTGAACGACTGGGTGCGCGAACTGCTGGTCGAGGCGCTGCCGCCCGAAGTGGTCGCCGAGATTGCGGGCGAACTCGACACCGACGACGCGGTCGCGATGCTCGAGGATCTCGACGAGGAGGACCAGCAGGCGGTCCTCGCCGAGATGGAGCCCGAGGACCGCGCCGCGATCGAATCGGCGCTGTCCTACCCCGACGAATCCGCCGGCCGCATGATGAGCCGCGACCTCGTCGCGGTGCCCGAAACGATGACGGTGGGCGATCTCATCGATTTCCTGCGCGAACACCGCGAGCTGCCGACCGAATTCTGGGAAGTGTTCATCGTCGATCCGATGCACCGGCCGCTGGGGACCTGCGCGCTCTCGTGGATTCTGCGCTGCCCGCGCAACATCCCGCTGCACGACCTGATGAAGCGCGAACAGACGCTGATCCCGGTCGACATGGACCAGGAAGAGGTCGCCCTGCGCTTCCAGAAGTACGCGCTGATCTCGGCCGCGGTGGTCGACAGCGCGGGCCGGCTGATCGGCCAGATCACGGTCGACGACGTGGTCCACATCATCCAGGAAGAAGCGGGCGAGGATACCCTGCTGCTTTCGGGCGCGGGCGATGGCGACATCAACGAGCCGATCCTGCTCACCGTGCGCGCGCGCCTGTCGTGGCTGGTGGTCAATCTGGCGACCGCCATGCTCGCCTCCTCGGTGGTCGGGCTGTTCCAGGGCGCGATCAGCCGTTTCGCGCTGCTCGCGGTGCTCATGCCGATCGTCTCGGGCATGGGCGGCAACGCGGGGACGCAGACGCTCGCGGTGGTGGTGCGCGCGATCGCCACCAACCAGCTCACCGATTCGAACACCTGGCGCATGATCGGACGCGAATTCCGCATCGCGCTGACCAACGGCACCGCGCTCGGCGCGCTGATCGGGGTGGGCACCTGGCTGATCTTCAGCAACCCGCTGCTCGGCGCGGTGATTGCCGCCGCGATGGTCATCAACAACCTGGTCGCCGGGCTCGCGGGGATTCTCGTCCCCGTCTCGCTCAACCGCTTCAACGTCGACCCGGCGGTGTCCTCGGCGGTCTTCGTGACCACCGCGACCGATACGATGGGCTTCTTCTCGTTCCTCGGCCTCGCGGTGCTCGTCGGCCTCGCCTGACGCTGGCCTTGAATCCGGGTCCGGCTCAGGCGGCCCAGTTGTAGCGCATCAGCGCCATCGTGAAGGCGAACAGGAAGGCGTAGCCGAAGCGGTCGAGCCGGACGAGCGACTGGCCCTTCCGGACCCGCAGCCGCCCGATCAGCGTCATCGCCGCGCCCGAAAGCACCGGGGTGCCGAGCAGGTTCACCAGCCGCAGCGCCGGGTCGTGGATGGCCGAATGCGGCATGACCAGAAGGCTGAACCCACCGGCCGCCACGCCGCCCAAGGTGACCCAGGCCGCCGCGATCGGCGGCGTGGGCACCCATCGCAACACGCGTCCCAGCCAGCGCAAGCCCTGTTCGAAGCCCACCTCGACCAGAAACTGGAGCAACAGTTCGCCGAAGAACTGGAACAGGAGCTCGAAGAGAAATTCCATTGGTGGCAAGGCCTATAGCCACCGCGCACAGGCGACAAGTCCGGCTCTTTCACCAGGCCCCTGCCATCCCTATCTTGGCGCCATGCCGCTGCACATGACGAAGATCGCCTTTTCCGCCGAGAGCCCCGCCGACTTGCGCGCCTGGCTGGAAAGCCACGCCGGGATCGGCGAAGCGCGGCTGACCACGCGCTACCTGCCCAAGCGATATGAGGAAATGATCGGCGGATCGCTCTACTGGATCTTCGAGCACGCGCTGATCGGGCGTTCGCCGATCCTCGGCTTCGAACAGCGCGAGGCGGACGGGCGCTGGCACATCCGGCTCGAACCGCGGCTGATCCCGGTGGTCACCAAGCCCAAGCGCGCGCATCAGGGCTGGCGCTACCTCAAGGAGGAGGACGCCCCGCGCGATCTGACCGACGGCGAAAGCAGCGGTGACGTGATGCCCCCCAAGCTGGCGCGCGAACTGATGCGGCTGGGATTGGTGTAGAAAGATCCAGTTCGCCCGAACGCCGTGCGATCCGGCACGCCATGGTGCTCGCCGGATGCGACCAAGCGCGCTTGACCGCGCTCAAACTCCCTCAAACTCCCTTTGCGGATCGTTCTCAAGAGTGATACCTAGGGATTGGCCTAAGTATCGATCTGTTCAATTTTGAACATAATTTTCCGAAACTTGCGTCCCATAACAAGTCGCTCTCCCCGCCAAGGGGAACCCGCAACAAGGGGGCCCGATCCGTTCATCCCTGTCGAGAAGGGGATAAACGAACCGGGCCAGGCTCGGCACCTGCCGATGATGATGGTGGAGGTTGGCAGGTGCCGGATTGCCTGACGGAACAGTCCGTCAGGCTAAACCGTAATAAAGACAGGCAAATTCGAAGTCAGGGACATTCGAAGTCAGGCATATTCGAAGTCAGGCGAACGCGCCCGCGCGCGCGATGTCTCCCAGTGGCTTGCGCCCCGAGGGCGCCTCACGATCCTGAAGGAAATCGGGCAGCACGGCCTTGTCGGCCTTCTTCCCGATCACGAAAGCGGCTTCGAGGCGGTGGTCGGCCGGAACCTTGAGCGCGCTCTCGGCTTCACCGAACTTGATCCCGGTCATCCCGTGCGTGTGATAGCCCAGCGCTTCGGCCTGCAACGCCGCGAGCACCCAGGCCGCCCCCGCATCGAAGCTGTGGCTGTGATTGTCCGAATTGCCCTTTTCCGAACGCATTTGCGTGTCGCTCACCACGAAGACCAGCGCCGAGGCGTTCTGCGCCCAGCCCTTGTTGAAATCGATCAGCAGCGAGAGGAACATCTCCCAGTTGGCATCGCCGCGCCGCGCATAGAGGAAGGTCCAGGGCTGCGTGTTGTAGGCGGACGGCGCCAGCCCGCCCGCCTCGAGGATCGCCTCGAGATCCGCCTGCGGCATCTCGCTGCCATCGAAGGCGCGCGGCGACCACCGGTTGACGATCAGCGGTTCGACGCGTTCATTCGCGGTGCGTCCAAGCGATGTGGCAGTCATGATCTTCAATTCCTTGCAAGAATGGCGATAAGGACGGACCTCCCGGCAGCGCCGCGAACGCTGCCTGCCGCAATCGGCACGCGCATCATGCGGTGTCCACCAGGACGATCTCCCCGTCCTCTAGCGCGGTAACGCCGAACGAGGAAAGCCCGGTTATCGCCACCCCGTCGCCCGCTTGCGCCTCGACCGTGGTGTGCGTCTGCGGGTCCGCCACGCGCATCCGGCCCTGGGTCGCGACGAGATAGGCATGGCGCGCGGCCTGGATGTCGTACGTCACGCTCCGGCCCGCCTCGAGGCACGCTCCCAGCACCCGCGCGTCGGCCCGGAGCGGCAGCGCCGGACTTCCCGCATCGCACGGCTGCCCGCTCGCCAGGGCGACCAGCCGTCCCGCGCGGTCACCGCGCGAGAAGTGCCCCCGCGCGGATGTCGGCGCGCCGCCCCGACGATCGGGCAGGATCCAGATTTCGAAACAGCGCGCACGGGTCGCTTGGGCGTTGGATTCGCCGTGGACGATGCCCGCTCCCGCGCTGATGACCTGAATTTCATCGACCCCGGTGCAGGCGCTGTGTCCCTCGGTGTCGGCGTAGGTCACCGCCCCTTCGTGCACGCAGGTGACGATCTCCATGTCGTGGTGGGTATGCGGCGCGGTGCGCGCGCCCGGCGCGAAACGCACGGCGTTCCAGGCCCGAAGCCGCCCCCAATTGGTCCGCGCCGGATCGTGATAGCGCTCGAACGAGAAATGGAACTGCGCCTCGACGCCCGCCTCGCTGGCCGTCCCCAGACTCGCCAGAGGGCGAAGTTCGATCATGCGACACCCTCCTTTCAAGTGGGGAAAACCGGCCGGTAGCGGGGAACGGACCGCACAAAGCGGCCGCCTGCGACAAGGCCGGAAACGACGGGAAAACGGATGGAAGAGGTCCGCCAAGACTGATGCGAGCCATGATAGGGCTTTTATGTTGAACAGAAAATTGCAATAAAATGGATGTAAATGTTCAAGGAAGCTGAATGCCTAATCTCGTTCCGCCCAGCCTCGACCACTTGCGCATCTTCCTCGCCGTCGTCGAGGAAGGCAGCTTTGGCGGTGCGGCCCGGCGGCTGGGGCGCGCGGTTTCGGTGATCAGTTACGCCATCGCGCAAATCGAACTGCAGCTCGATCTCACCCTGTTCGAGCGCGAAGGGTCGCGCCGTCCCAGTCTGACCGAAAAAGGCCGGGCGCTGCTTGCCGAAGTCCACGCCATTTCGGAAGATTTCGACGCGCTGCTGTCCAAGGTACGCAGCCTGCGCCAGGGGCTCGAAGCCGAACTGTCGCTGGTCGTCGACGTGATGCTGCCTGGCCACGTGCTGGCCCCGCTCCTGCGCGATTTCCAGGTCCGCTTCCCCCGCGTGCCACTGCGCCTCCACGTCGAAGCGCTGGGCGCGGTCCCCAGCCTGCTGCTCGAGGAACGCGCCACGCTGGCAATCGCCGGGCCCGATCTGCCCGGCCTCGCCGAACTGGAAACCGAAGTCATCGGAGCCATCGAGATGGTCCCCGTGGCCGCGCCCACGCACCCGCTTGCCCAGCAGGCGCGCATCCGCCCCGGCGACATGCGCAGCCATCTCCAGCTGGTTCTCACCGATCGCTCCCCGCTGACGCGCAACCGCGATTTCGCGGTGATGAGCCAGCGCACCTGGCGCCTTGCCGACCTGGGCGCCAAACACGCCCTGCTGCGCGAGGGCATCGGCTGGGGCGCGATGCCGCGCGACGCCATTACCGCCGATCTTGCCAGCGGCGCGTTGATCGAACTCGCGCTGCCCGAACCGTTCGCCACGAACTACCCGCTGGTCGCGATGTGGCGACGCGATGGACGGCCCGGCCCCGCCGCGCTCTGGGTGCTCGACGAACTGCGCGAACGCCTCACCCCCCAGCCCTGAGCGCTTTACGGCCCCCGCGCCCGACAATTTCGCCCGCAGGGCCGCGAAGCCTTGCGATCGCGCGCGGCGCCCCCATCTCGCAAGGCATGACCGCCACCCGCCTGTTCGACCGCGCCGTGATCCGGCTCGCCCCCCGCCCCGATTCGCACGAGGACGTCGCCGCCTTCCTGCAAGGCCTGCTCACCGCCGACGTGACCAAGGCGCTGCCGGTCTGGACCGGCCTGCTCAGCCCGCAGGGCAAGGTGCTGTTCGACTTCATCGTGTGGCCCTCGGGCAAGGACCTGCTGCTCGATTGCGAGGCGAGCGCGGCCGACGCGCTGGTCCGGCGCCTGACGATGTACCGCCTGCGCCGCGCGATCGACATTGCCCGCGACGATACGCTCGTCGTCCACTGGCGCGCGCAGGAAGGGGACGGCGCGGCGAGCGACCCGCGGCTTCCCGCGCTGGGCGAACGCTGGATTGCCCCGTTCGATCCCAACGATCCCGACGACATCCTGACCGGCGCCGACGCCGCCTGGCGCGCGCACCGGCTTGCGCTGGGCGTGTGCGAGGGGCGCGCCGAACTGGGCGATGGCGAAACGCTCTGGCTCGAATGCAACGCCGCCGAACTCCACGGCGTTAGCTTCACCAAGGGCTGCTATGTCGGGCAGGAAAACACCGCGCGCATGAACTGGCGCCAGAAGGTCAACCGGCGGCTGATCGTGGTTCCGATCACCCAGTCGGACGAAAAGCGCCGCCGCGCCGCCTACAGCGACCTTGGCCTGGCGGTGGACCATCGGCGCATCGATTCGATCCCCGAAGGCTGCGTGCCGTACTGGCTCACGCTCGAACCCGCCGTGCCGGACAGCGATCCGGCGCAGCCCACCGCCTGAAAACCTCGGATATGAACCGCTCTAGGCGCTCAACTGGTGGGGCTGTGCCATGGCCGCCGATCGCGCTTCGGCTCCGCAGCGCGCCAGCCTGACCTCGAAGCGGTGGACCGCGTCGAACCCGCCGCACTGCGCGCTGAAGCGCTCCTCGACCTGATAGGTATCCTCGAACCCGGCGGCGAGCAGGACGCGTGCGTCGGCTTCGCTGTCGAGCGGGGTATGCGCCACGATCTGGCGATGGCCCATCGCCCGCGCCTGGTCGAGCATCGCCCGCACCGCCTCGCTCGCAAAGCCGCGGCCGCAGAAACGCGCCTTGATCCAGTAGATCAGCTCCACCTCGCCCGCGACGTCGATCAGCCCGATACTGCCCACCAGCTGCGGGCCACCCGGCGCGCGCAAGTAAGCCATGAACTGGGGCAGCCGCGCGCTGCGCGGTCTTTCCAGAAAACCGCGTATCTCGCTCAAGGAGCGGGGCAGGTCAGGCACTGTCAGTGTTCGCGGCATGGCTTCACCGTTCAGGGCCTCGAACATTTCGTCCAGGTCCTCCGGCCAGCCGGGCCGCATAAACAACCTCTCCGTGCGGATGAACATTGTACGTCTCTCCGTCGTTTTCTTTTCCGCAGTTCGCCCTATGCAACATTCTATTGCGCATTGCACGAAGTTTACGGTGAAAAGAGCCTCCTCGATGCCCGAACAGGTCTGGCGAGAGGACATTAAGAAGATGGTAGCGCCCAACTAGGGAGGGCTGCGCCTCGCACAGTCCCGGTGGGGGGCACTCGGCGATTCGCAAACCATCGCAGCGCACGGACGTCCGCCAGCCCACGCCCGACGCCGCTCCTGCGCGCCGATGAACCGCCGCCTGGCGTCTTGTATGCGCGCGAACCAAGCCGGACCGGCCGGAGCGATCCGGCCGGCGTTCAGGCCGCCTTGCGACAGGGAATCAGATCGGTCGATCCATCGCCGCCGCCTTGTCCGGCAAGGTCGACCGCGTATTCGAGCGCGGCGTGCGAACCGCCGCGCCCGGCACTGAACAGCTCGAGCGTGCGCCCGGTCGGGCGAAAGCCGATCTTGCGCAGCACCCGGCCCGAAGCCGGGTTGTCGATGAAGTGGCGCGCCACGATACGCCGGTGGCCGAGCGTGCGGGCAAGATCCACCACCGCACGGCCCGCCTCGCTGGCAAAGCCCCGGCCCCAGGCCTCGCGCGTGATCCAGTAGCCCAATTGCGGGGCACCGCCCGCAAAGCCGGGCGCACGGGTGAGCCCGACGCAGCCGACCAGCTGCGTCCCGTCGCGTCCGGGCAGGGTGATCAGGAAGCGCGGCAGCGCGTGTTCGACCGGAAGGTCGAGGAACTGCGCGGCATCGTCGGGGGTATAGGGCCAGGGGACTCGTGACAGGTTGTCGATGACCGCGCGATCGGCAATCGCCCGATGCAGGTCATCCCGGTCTTCAGGCCAGCCGGGCCGCAGAAAAAGCCGCGCGCTGCGGATGAACATGGTGTTTCTCCATTTTTCGGCCCCGAACAGGCATTTAACGCTTGCCTGTGACATTGAAGTTACACGTTCGTTTCAGGCGAACGCGTCCGGGGACAGAGGCGCCCGGCAGCGCGAGCCGCCCGGCATGCGGGGAAAATGGAGGGAGAAACGCAAAGAGGGAGACAGGCCGTGGCCCTCTCCCTCGTGCAGCCGAGAACTCCTAGGAGCTTCGGCGGGGCCATCCCGTCAGGATGGCCCTTATAAAGACCATCCGCTTATTCGGCGGCTTCAGCCATGGCGTCGACCGACACGTACTTGCGGCCGAGTTTGCCATCGTGGAAGCGCACGCGACCTTCGGTCAGCGCGAACAGGGTGTGATCCTTGCCCATGCCGACGTTCACGCCCGGATACACCTTGGTGCCACGCTGACGGATGATGATGTTGCCGCCGATCACTTCCTGACCGCCGAACTTCTTGACGCCAAGGCGGCGGCCAACGGAGTCGCGGCCGTTACGCGACGAGCCGCCTGCTTTCTTATGTGCCATCTCGTTTTCCTTTCGAAATTCGGCGCTTAGCCGACCGAGGTGATGCGAAGCAGCGTGAGCTGCTGGCGGTGGCCGTTCTTGCGACGGTAGTTGTGACGACGACGCTTCTTGAAGACGATGACCTTCTCGCTCTTCGCCTGGGCGATGATTTCGGCCGAAACCGAAACCTTCGAGGCGTCGAGGACTTCACCGTCCTTGCCAGCGATCAGAACATCGCCCAGCGTAATGGTCTCACCGGCTTCACCAGCCAGCTTTTCAACCGCGATCTTGTCTCCGGCGGCAACCCGATACTGCTTGCCGCCCGTGCGCACTACTGCGAACATGGTGCCCTTACCTAATCTCGTGTATGCCCGAAACGAGCCGAAACAATTGCTTTTGCCCCGGCCGCTTTGGTCCAACGAGGAACCGTGGGAAGCCTAGCGGGCGACGCACCGACAATCCGCTCAAATCGGTGATTTGTGTGCGGGATGCCGGAAAGAGAGCGAGCCGTTAGGGCAAGGGTCGATTCGTGTCAACCGCTCAGTAGGCCTGCCCATGCGTTTGCGCGGCTTTGGCACGCAGAACGGCGGCTGTGCAGCGCTGCGGCGGGCCAATCGCGATTGGGCCTCGTCCACCCGAGCGGCATGATCGGGCCGCTCTTTGCCGCTCAGGCCGAATCGATTCGGTATCGATCCCCACCGCGAGCGTGCTATGGCGACCGCCATGGACTGCCGTTTCGTTCGCCTCGCCCGCACCCCGCTCCTTCTGGCCCTGCCGCTGCTGAGCGCGGCCTGCTCGACATCGGCCGACTACCCCTCGCTCTCGCTGCGCAAGGCCGAAACGCAGATGCGCGCACAACGCGCCGCCAGCGACAACGCCGCAACCGCGCCCGCCCTGCCCTCGGCCGATACCAACCTGACGACCCGGCTGGCCGGGCTGGTCGCCGTCGCGCGGCAGGCCGACGCCAGCTTCGCCAGGCAGCGCCCTGTGACCGAGCGCGCAATCGCGGCCGCCGGTGCGCCCGCGAGCGATTCGTGGAGCCTGGCGCAAGTTGCGCTCTCGCAATTGCAGTCGAGCCGCTCGAGCGCGATGACCGCACTGGCCGACCTCGACCAGCTCTATGTCGACGCGCGCGAGGAATCGCCGGTCACCCCCTCCCCCAAGGCCGAGGCCATCGCCACCGCGCGCGATACCGTGGCCGCCATCCTGGCCGAGCAGGATTCCACGCTCGATACGCTGTCCGCGCGCCTGGGCGCCTGAGGCCACCGCCGGGCCACGCCCCGCAATCTGCCTTAGAAACAAACAAGAAAACCCCTCTTCCCGCAATGGAAAGAGGGGTTTCCCGAACGCCTGAACCCACAATCGCCTGCAAGCCCCCCGGCACCGGCGCTGCGTTCAGACGGCGATGGCAACCTTGGGCACTTCCCGCTTCGGCCACGACCAGCCCATGGCCGAAGGTTTCCCGAAAAATGCTTCGGCCTGCCGCAAGCCGCCCCGCCAGGGAGCGGCCCGATGCGCTGCTTGAGGAGGACTTTGCGGGGATTTGCGGGCGAAGGAATTGATGCGGGTCAAACCCCGCGCGATTTCCTTACGCATACCCAACCTTGTCGGGTTGGAGGCCCAGTAGAGATGCCGTGGAGGTGCCGTGGAGCCGCGGTGCCGGTCGCGCCCACGGACCGTGCGGTCGATCAGGCGGGTGTTTGCGCCTGCCAGCGCGCAATATCTTCATAATCCTGGGCGCGCGGCTCGATCCAGCGCCAGGTTCCAGCGACTTTCTCGCGCTTCCAGAACCACGATTCGCTTTTAAGATGGTCCATCGCGAAATCGGCCGCGGCAAAGGCGTCGCGCCGGTGGCGCGCGGCGGCGGCCACCAGCACGATCGGATCGCCCGGCTCCATCACCCCGGTGCGGTGGATCACCAGCAGCCCGTCGAGCGCCCAACGCGCGTGCACGCGCGCCGCCAGATCCTCCATCGCGGGCAAAGTGAGCGGTTCGTAATGGCGCAGTTCGAGCGCCTCGACCCCTTCGCCCACGCGCACCTGCCCCAGAAAGCTGACCACGCCGCCCGCCTCGGGATGCGCGCGCGTGAAGGTGTTCAGCGCGTCTGCCGGATCGAACGCACGGGTCGCGAGCCGGACACGGGCCACGGGCAGGCTGCTCATCCGCCCGAGACCGGCGGCAGGAAGGCGATCTCGTCGCCATCGCGCAGGACCGGGACATCCCTGTCCTGCACCAGGACCCCGTTGACCGCGAGCTTGACGCGCGGCGCGCGCAGCGCCTCGGCCAGCGTCGGCTCGAGCCCGTCGATCACGCCGTCAAGCGTGTCGGACAACGTATCGGACAAGGGGATCGCCCGCGCGCTGCAGCCGGCCACATCCTCGAGCTTGCCCAGAAACACCAGATTGATCGCCATCGCCCTGGTCAGCCCCCGGTCATCGACATATGACGCGAAAGCGCCGGAGCCGCCCCCGGCTGCGTGATCGCAAAGGCGTGGCGCTGGGGCTTGATGCGCATCGCGGTGTCGAGCGCATCGCCCAGCAGCGCCTGCGGGTCGTCTCCCCGCAGCGCCGCCCGCAGGTCGACCTGCTCGGTCCCGCCAAGACAGGCAAAAAGCTGCCCGGTCGCGGTCACCCGGATGCGGTTGCAGCCATCGCAGAAATTGTTGGTGAGCGGGGTGATGAGGCCCAGCCGCCCGCCGGTTTCGGCCACGTCGAAATAGCGCGCCGGGCCGCCGGTGCGGTGCGCGCTGGGCGTCAGCGTCCAGCGCTGCTCGAGCCCCTCGCG
This sequence comes from Novosphingobium organovorum, assembly GCF_022832435.1. GTDB lineage: Bacteria > Pseudomonadota > Alphaproteobacteria > Sphingomonadales > Sphingomonadaceae > Novosphingobium > Novosphingobium organovorum. The sequence continues at coordinate 18,915 of NZ_JALHLF010000036.1, forward strand.
CACGGCGACAAGCGGGAGATAGTGGTCGAAGCGGTCCTCCTCGATCTCGCCCAGCGGCATGACCTCGATCAGCGTGACTTCGTGCCCCTGCGCGTGCGCCCAGCCGATGATCTCGGGAATTTCGGCCTCGTTCACGCCCTTGAGCGCGACCACGTTGAGCTTCACCGCCAGCCCTGCCGCGCGCGCGGCGCGCAGGCCCTCGAGCACCTGGGGCAGCGAATCGCGTCGCGCCAGCCGCACGAAGGTATCGCGATCAAGCGTGTCGAGCGAAACGTTGACCCGGCGCACCCCGGCCTCGACCAGACCGTCCGCGAATTCCGCCAGCCGCGTGCCGTTGGTCGTGAGCGTGAGTTCGTCGAGCCCGCCGCGATCCCCGCTCGCCCCGATCGTGCGGCCCAGCGCCTGGACCAGCTCCATCATGTCGCGCCGCACCAGCGGCTCGCCGCCGGTCAGCCGGATCTTGCGGATGCCGCGCGCGATGAAGCCCAGCGAAAGCTCGTGCAGTTCCTCAAGGCTGAGCACGTCCTTGCGGGGCAGGAACTGCATACGCTCGGGCATGCAGTACGTGCAGCGCAGATCGCACCGGTCGGTCACCGAAAGGCGCAGGTACGTGATCCGGCGCTGGAACTGATCGACGAGAGGTGCGGGACGGGTCATTCAGCCCCTCATACCATCGTCGTCGCGCCATGGCTATCGAGTGCGAACAGTTGCCCCGTGATCGCCCCGGTCGCCTCGATCCAGCCGCGCGTGGCCTCGAGCGCGGCGCGGCTGTCGGCCTCGAGCGCGTTGACCCGCGAGGGTGCGTAGCGGCGCGCCAGCCCCTGCACCACCGCCCGGCGCCAGGCGCGCTGCTCGATCAACGCGGGTTCGAACACCAGCGTCAGCGGATCGGCGCCGCCGCCCAGCGTCGCCTCGATCGCGGGCAGCAGACGGGCGTGAAAATCGGCCGCCGCGTCCAGAGGGTCATCGCTCAGCGGACCGACATAGAGCAGCTCGCCCATCGCCCGCCCTCAGCGCCGGTGGCGGGTCAGCGTGATGCCGATCTTCTCGCCCGCCTCGGCGATCGCGAGCTTGACGATCTTCACGGTGACCGCGCTGATCCGCGCGTCCTGCAGGAACAGCGTGTCGCAGACATGATCGGCCACCGCCTCGATCAGCGTGAAGTGCACCCCCTCGGGCAGCGCCTGCGACGCGGCGAACTTGAGGTCCATGTAGTTCTTGCTGGCGGCGAGCGGGGTATCGGGCGTGTAATGCGCGATCGGCGCCAGCGCCACCGAGATGGTGAAGCGCAGCGGCTGCGGCTTGCCGGTCTCTTCGGAGTAGATGCCGGTGAGGACGTCCTGTTCGAAGTCCGCGATTTCCAGAATGAGCGAATCGGTCATGCGCGCCCCTTAGTGCGATTTCGAAGCCGAGGAAATGCGCACGCCGATGCGCGCATGGGCAAACACACCCGTGCGAAGGCCGCCTAGAGCATTTTCCAGTCAGGTGGAATCACCTGACGGTTCAGAAAATGCGTCAAAACAAAAATCTAGAGCGGTCGATCCGATGCAATCGGATCGAAAACCGCTCTAGCGCTTCTTCCTGGTGATCGGCGCGTTGAAGTCCGGCTCCTTCTTCGCCACCCAGGCGACGAACTTGGCGATCGNTAGAGCGGTCGATCCGATGCAATCGGATCGAAAACCGCTCTAGCGCTTCTTCCTGGTGATCGGCGCGTTGAAGTCCGGCTCCTTCTTCGCCACCCAGGCGACGAACTTGGCGATCGTCTCGTCGTCGAGCAGACCCTGCACGTTCATCCCGAACCGCTCGAGCTGCGAGTTGGTAAAGTGGGTGATGATCGTCTTCTGGCAGATCGGATGCATCGGCACGGTCTCCTTCCCGCCCCGGCTCTTGGGGATGGGATGATGCCACACGATCTCCGACCCGGTGGGCCGCCCGCATAGCCAGCACGGCACCGGCGGCGGCGCCTCGGCCTCGGGCTCGTCGTCCAGTTCCCAGTCATTGCGGCGCTTGCGGGCCATCGGCGGTCCTTCGAATAAACTTGATCGACGCGCCTGTTGGCATAGAGCGCCCGCCTACAACAGGACTTATTGCATGACCGACCCCGCCCCCGGCGACAAACCCGACACCCTCCCCCGCCCCCAACGCCGCCTGCTGGCCCGCCTGTTCAACGCCCGGACCCAGCCCGTGGTGGTGAACGAACACGAATTCCTCACCTTCCAGCAGGCCAAGCGCTACCTGCTGTCGCTGGAACCCGATGCCCGCGAGGCCGCGTATCAGGCGATGAAGAAGCAGGGATGAAGACCAAAAAAGGTTTCGAGGGCCATCGCCCTCGAGCTCCCCGGACTTGGTGAGCTTGGGGTGCGGTCTTGAAGGCGTGCGTGCGTTGCGGGGAGAGCGGCAGCTCCGCGCCCATCCAAGTCGTTCGACAGCGATTTCGCCGCGCTGGAAAGCTGACATTCAAACTATGACGGGATTTGGGACTAACCAGCCGGTCGACACCGCGACTGACGTTGTCGGGTTATCGCCAAAAGTGGCCATTCCGAGCCACTTTTTCCAGATCAGTTCTGCCGCTATGCTCCGAACGATTCAACAGGGGCTCAATGCCGATGAAGAAGCCAATTGTGCTAGTGACATTTCTAGTTATCAGCTTGGCAATCATCTGGTCCTGCGCGGCTGGCGCAGAGCCAAAGGCAATTGACCAATCAAAGGTTGCGATCACTCTTGAGCGATCCGCCTGTTTTGGTCCCTGTCCGGTTTACAAGGTCACGATCCACGGAGACGGGCGCGTGGTATTCACGACAGCCACAGAACCCGTAGATCAAGTGGATGAGGTCCACCGACGCTTCGCACAATCTGACGGCGTCCTATTGCTTGGCACCCATGAAGACAGGATTTCTGCCGCCGATGTCACGGCACTCATTGAGAAATTCCAAGCAGCCCGCTTCTGGAAGCTACGCAATGCCTATCGAACGCCTGTCTCCGACAGCCCGACATATCTGGTTACCTTTGATACAGGGAAATCCCGGAAGACGGTGATCGACTATGTTGGCGGCCAAAGCGGCATGCCGCACAGCGTGACTGAACTCGAAGAAGCAATCGATCAGGTTGCTGGAACGGACAGATGGGTGCGCGGCACGCAAGGCTTGCTGCCATGGCTTGAACAGACAGGTTTCGATTTCCACTCGGGAAAAGCTGCTGAGTTGGCCGTATCGGCCGCATTCGGCGAGGGCGCGGAGGAGACTGTTGTCGGCCTTATTGACCGAGGGGCGCCGTTGGACGACAACGCGACAACAAGCGGCAGTTGGAGCGCATCCCCAATTGTCCCGACGAAATCCGCAGGCATTCTCATCACGGAAAGTGCGATCAAGCGCGGCCAAGCGAAATTGTTTCGCCACATGGCTGCGGCGGGATGGCTCGAAAAAATGGGCAAAAGCAATGCCGCACAGGCCTTTGCGCGATATGCTGCGGGCTGCTCGCCCCAGTTGGTTGATGCTGTGGCAGACGCAGGAATTGATATCGACGCTGGCGGGCAACGCAGTGCGGACGATGACCCAGACGGTCCTCAGGGTAAGACGGCATTGTCGGAACTGGCGGGTTCCTACGCCTGCGAGGGGCGGGAAGCGGATCGCGTGAAGACCGCTGAGCGGCTTCTGGCACGGGGGGCCAATCCCAACAGTCGCGACAGCCTTGGACGAACGCCATTGTATGGGGTCGAAAATCTCGACCTGTTGAATTTACTGCTTCAACACGGCGCAGATGCCACAGCGAAAAGCAAGGACGGGCAAAGCATGGTTTTCGGCAGTTGGACGGATGCCATCGTCCTTCGCCTTCTTGAAGCTGGCGCAAGTCCTGCTGGCCACTACGATGTCGATGGCGTCAGAACTTTGGCAGAGCAGGCAAAATACCGGAAAATGCCGCTCGTGGCGAAATGGCTCGCTGCCCACCCAGAGGCGTACCGTCGATAGACGAAGGACGTTGCGCCGCAGACTCTTGCCAATGGCAGCTATCACCAAAAAAGTGACGTTTGCGCCAGCACAGGGAACGCCGTGACCTGGGGCGGCCGCCGACGCCGCGTGAGGGTCAGCTATCCTCGCGACCCAGTTCCGAACCCGACATTCCGCAATCGGCCCAAGCACGACACCGTACCAAAGCGACATCTCACCCAAGCCTGAGATTGCGACGGTATCACCAAGTCCAGACAGTCCACAGGGTCAAGGGATGGTAAATCCCTTGAAAAATCCTGCTTTTCGTCAATTCAGGCCGGGTTCGACCAGCGGGCGAAGATCGCGGTGGGGAGGAGGCGTCCTGCGGCGTCCTCGCGCACGGCGAGGTCGCCGTGTTCGATGGTGCCGGGAAGGTCTGCAAAGAGTTCGTCCATTAGCCCGGCGAGCGCGAGCGAGGACATGCGCACCGCGTAGACGGTGAGGAACAGGAAGCGGCTGTCCGCGTCGAGCAGCTGGCGGCAATCGGCGAGGAGCGCGGGGAGGTTTTCCTCCAGCCGCCAGGTTTCTCCGCCCGGCCCGCGCCCGAACTTGGGCGGGTCGAGGATGATGCCGTCGTAGCGGCGGCCGCGGCGCACTTCGCGGGCGGCGAACTTGGCCGCATCGTCGATCATCCAGCGCACCGGGCGATCTTCGAGCCCGGCGAGGGCGGCGTTCTCGCGCGCCTGGGCGACCGATTTCTTCGAAGCATCGACGTGCGTCACGCGGCCATGCGCGGAGAGCGCCAGCGTGCCGACGCCGGTGTAGCCGAACAGGTTCATCGTCTCGGCGTCGCTACGCCCGGCGAGCTGGCCGCGCATCCAGTCCCACACCGGCGCCATGTCGGGGAAGAACCCCAGGTGGCGAAACGGGGTGCAGCTGGCGGTAAAGGAGACCTCGTTCCAGGCGAGCGGCCAGCCTTCGCGCGGCACCTCGCGATCGAACACCCATTTGCCGCCGCCATCCTCGTCCGAGCCGGGGATGAATTCGCCATCGGCGTCCCACTGCTCGGACTTGGGCGTCCACATCGCCTGCGGCTCAGGGCGCACGAAGCGCCGGTTGCCGTAGCGTTCGAGCTTGCGGCCGTGGCCCGAATCGACGAGACCGTAGTCCTCCCAGCCTTCGCCCACCATCAGGACGGGAGAGGTGGAAAGCGTGGCCATCAGATCTTGGGTTCGGCGTGCTGGGCGACGTAGGCGGCCACGGCGTCATAGTCGCCGGGCAGGTGCGCGCACTTTTCCTCGCGGTCGAACAGATCGCCCACGCGCGCGGGCAGGCTCGGGCGGTGGCCGGTCGAACGCTCGACCGCGTCGGGGAACTTGGCCGGGTGCGCGGTCGCCAGCGTGACGACCGGCGTGCCAGGCGCGATCCCTGCAGTGCGCGCGGCGTGGAGGCCGCAGGCGGTGTGCGGATCGATCAGCTCGCCGCAGTTCTCCCAGGCCCAGCGGATCGTCGCGGCCATCGCGTCCGGGTCGGTGCGCGAGGACTGGAACAGCGCGGCGGCGCCTTCGCGCTGCGCGTTGGTGAGCTGCATCGCCCTGGTCGCCTCGAAGCCCTTCATCTGCGCGGCCATGGCCGCGCCGTCGCGCCCGCCCAGATCGAACAGCAGACGCTCGAAGTTGGAGGACACCTGGATATCCATCGAGGGCGCGGCGGTCGGCGTCACGGTGCCTTGCGAATAGTCGCCATGGGCCAGCGCGCGGTGGAGGATGTCGTTGACGTTGGTGGCAACGATCAGCTTGGTGATCGGCAGCCCCATCTGCGCGGCGACATAGCCCGCAAAAACGTCCCCGAAGTTGCCCGTCGGCACCGAGAAGGCGACTTCACGCGCGGGCGCGCCGAGCTGGAGCGCGGCGGAGAAGTAATAGACCACCTGGGCCATCAGACGGGCCCAGTTGATCGAGTTCACCGCGCCGATGGCGAAGCGATCGGTCATCGCGGCATCGTTGAACATGCGCTTCACCATCGCCTGGGCATCGTCGAATGAGCCTTCGATGGCGATGTTATAAACGTTGGGGGCCAGCACCGTGGTCATCTGGCGGCGCTGCACGTCCGAGACGCGCCCCTCGGGGTGGAGCATGAAGATGTCCACCTTGGCGCGGCCGGCTACCGCGTCGATCGCGGCCGAGCCGGTGTCGCCCGAAGTCGCGCCCACGATCGTCAGGTTGCGCTCCGACCGGCCGAGGAATTCCTCGAACAGCAGGCCAAGCATCTGCAGCGCCACGTCCTTGAAGGCGAGCGTGGGGCCGTGGAACAGTTCAAGCACCCACTGCTGTTCGTCGAGCTGCTTGAGCGGGGTCACCGCCTTGTGCGCGAATCGGCCATAAGCCTCGGTCGTCAGCTCGAGCAGGCGCTCGTTCGTCAGGCTCTCGCCCACGAAGGGCGCCATGATCTTCGCGGCGAGCTCGGCATAGGAAAGCCCGGCCATCGCGGCAATCTCGTCGGCGGTAAAGCGCGGCCACTCAGCCGGGACGTAGAGCCCCCCGTCCGAGGCAAGACCGGCGAGCGTGGCGCCTTCGAAATCGAGCGCCGGAGCGCTGCCGCGAGTGCTGATGTAGTCCATGACTTCCCTGTGTTGACGGACCTGACCCGCCGAAAGGGCGGATCCAAGCGCTTTGCAGGGGCGGTTAGCGCCGCTTGGCCGGTTAGGCAATGCCGCTGTGACACCTACGCGGCGCGAAACCGCCATCGGCCCGGTTCAGGCGCGCAGCCGCTTGCGCAGCGCGAGCGCGTAGATGACCAGCGCGGTCAGCGCGAAGAGGAACCACTGGATCGCATAGGACAGGTGATTGTTGGGCAGGTCCGCGGGATCGGGCAAGGCGTTCGCACCAAGCCCGCCGAGCGGCGGATCGGCGACCAGACGCGGCCCCGGCGCGATCACCCCCGAGACCACGCCGCCGGGCAGAGGCGCCTTCCAGTCGGGATGCTCGGTCCAGCCCAGTACGACCCGCGCGGTCCCCCCGCCCGCCAGATGGCACTGCGCGGTGGCGGCAAAGCCCGCCGTGCCCGACCGGCTGCGCCCGGCCACCGCGCTTTGGTCCGACAGGCTGGCGCACGGAACGCTTGTCCTGCGATACCACAGCTCGGGCGAGGGTCCGCCGTCGGCGTTCCAGGCGACGGGGGCCGTCAGCCCTTGCGCGTGGGCATAATGCGCCAGCAGTGCCTCCTTTTCGCGCCGCCGCTCGAGCTGCCAGAAGCCGAGACCGACCATGAGCGCGCAGGCGAGCAGGACGACGAGCGTGGAAAGGATCGGGATATGGCGCATGGGCGGGACTCGGTGGGCAGGAGAAGAGAGGATTCAAGGACTTTGCCATCCCTTGACCCGGCATACTGGCCAACGCATGTCGCGCTACCGACGCGGTAGACCAGACGAGACGGGAGGCTGTTGCGGAGCCGAGGGCACAGGTCCGCTGACCGTCATGGCCCCGTATCGCGCTGCCCCGCCTCACCGGCCTTCCAGCGGTACTCCATGCCCAGCAGCCAGGCCTTGGCGACGCGCAGCCCGGCGATCACCAGCGCAAAGGTCAAGGGAATCCACAGCAGCGCATGAACCCAGATCGGCGGGTCGAACGCGAGCTGAACCCAGATGGCAAGCCCCGTCACCACCGCGCCGACGACAAGCGTCAGCAGGCCCGCCGGACCATCGCCGACATTGAAGCGCGACAGGTCGAGCCCGCAGGCCGGACAGGTCCGGGCAAAACGCACCCATCCGGCGAACAGCGTGCGCGCACCGCACTGCGGGCACAGCCCCAGGAAAGCGACATGGGCCATGTCGGGCCGCCCGTCCGGCCGATCCGGAGCGGGGGCCGGAGCGGGAGGCCGCGTGTCGCTTGGTTCGGGCACCTGCCGCCAGGACCTCAGCGCATCAGTGCGTCGGGTAGCCCCAGCCGCCCCAGACGTAGACCGCGACGAACAGGAACAGCCAGACCACGTCGACGAAGTGCCAGTACCAGGCCGCCGCCTCGAAACCGAAGTGCTGGCGCGGGGTAAAGTCGCCCTGGTAGCTGCGCACCAGGCACACCGCGAGGAAGATCGTCCCCACGATGACGTGGAAGCCGTGGAAGCCGGTCGCCATGTAGAAGGCCGAACCGTAAGTGTTCTTGCCGAATTCGAACGGCGCGTGCCAGTACTCGTAGCCCTGGATCAGGCTGAACAGAACGCCCAGCGCGATGGTCGCCATGAGGCCCTTCTTGAGCCCGTCGCGATCCCCGTGGATGAGCGAATGGTGCGCCCAGGTCACCGTGGTGCCCGAGGTCAGCAGGATCAGCGTGTTGAGCAGCGGCAGCGCAAAGGGGTCCATCACCGCCTCGATCGCCTTGGGCGGCCATTGCCCGCCAACCACGTCGGTCAGCGTCGAGGGGAACAGCGAAAAGTCGAAGAAGGCCCAGAACCAGCCGACGAAAAACATCACTTCGGAGGCGATGAACAGGATCATGCCGTAGCGCTGGTGCAGCTGGACCACGGGAGTATGATCGCCCGCCCTCGCTTCGTGAACGATCTTGGAAAACCAGGTCCACATCGAGGCAATCAACAGCGCAAGGCCCATCCACGGCACGAACGTCCCACCCGGCGCATCGTGCATGAACAGCACCATGCCAGTCGTGAACATCAGCGCACCCAGGGTCGTGGCCAGCGGCACGATATCGGGTGGCAGGATATGATAATCGTGGTTCTTCGTACCGGCCATGTCGCCATCATCCCCGTTATTATAGATCTGTTCTTCTTTCTCGCAGCCTTGCCCCTGGCGAAGACGGCGATCCCTTTACAGGGATTTATCGCTCCACGCCGCCCCGGTCCAGAGTCTTTGCACCCGGCGCGGGATCGCGAATCTCGGTCACGTGGAACGTGTAGCTCAGCGTGATCTGTTCCACGTCCTTGTTGTCCTTGTCCTTGAGGATCGCGGGATCGACGTAGTAGAGCACCGGCATCTTGACCGCCTCGCCCGGCTGGAGCGTCTGCGAGGTAAAGCAGAAGCACTGTATCTTGTTGAAATAGGGCGCTGCCTGTTCGGGCTCGACGTTGAAACTCGCGGTTCCCACGATCACCTTGTCCGAGGTGTTCTTGGCATAGAACAGCGCCATGTCGCGCTGGCCGATGGCGATCGTGTGGGTGGTCTGGAGCGGCTTGAACTGCCAGGGCATCCCTCGCTCGACATTGGCGTCGAAACGGATCGAGATCGGGTGCGCGATCGCCTTGACCGCGCCCGCGGTGGCCGCGTCGACACGCTGCGTGGTGCCACCGTAGCCGGTCACCTGGCAGAAGATACGGTAGAGCGGCACGGCGGCAAAGCCCATGCCCAGCATCGCGAGCGCCACGGCGAGACCGATCAGCCCGACCCGGCGGTTGCGCCGACGCGCCTGATCCGGGGACGCGAAAGGGGCGGTGCTCGCCATGCCCTCAGCTCATCTTGGCGATCGAGATGAAGAACACCAGCACCACGAACGCCGCAAGACCGAGCCCCAGCACCCGGTTGCGGGAACGGCGGATCGTCTCGAAGGCCTGCGGATCGGCCGAAAACGGTTCGGAAGGGCTATTCTTTGCGTCGTTTTCGGCCATGGCCTTCCTCAGGTTCCAATCACGATGAAGCGGTCCAGCACCAGCGCCGCGAAGAGCGCGAAGAGGTAGAGGACCGAATAGGCGAAGAGCTGCTTTTCGGGCTTCATGCGGTCTTCCTCGCCGCGCGTGCGCACGCCGACGCGAATCGAAAGCGCCAGGAAGACGAGCGACAGCACCAGCGCGCTCGCCCCGTAGAGCAGCCCCGTCCCCCCGATCAGCCAGGGCGCGACCGAGAGCGGCAGCAGCAGGACCGCATAGGCCATGATCTGGCGCCGGGTGGACTTTTCGCCCGCGACGACGGGCATCATCGGGATGCCGACCTTGGCGTAGTCGCTCTTCACGAAGAGCGCGAGCGCCCAGAAGTGCGGCGGGGTCCAGAAGAAGATGATCGCAAAAAGCACGAGCGGCATCGCGGTGATGTGGCCCGTCGCCGCGACCCAGCCGATCAGCGGCGGAAAGGCGCCCGCACCACCGCCGATGACGATGTTCTGCGGGGTCCGCGGCTTGAGCCAGATGGTATAGATCACCGCGTAATAGACGATCGAGATCGCCAGGATCGCGGCGGGCAGCCAGCCGATTGCAAAACCCATCAGGAAGACCGAGCCCGAACACAGCACGAGCGCAAAATCGCGCGCAGTCGTGCGGTCGAGTCGCCCTTGCGGGAGCGGGCGCTTGGCGGTGCGCTTCATGCCCGCATCGATGTCCGCTTCCCACCACTGGTTGAGCGCCGCCGCGCCGCCCGCGCCCACCGCGATGCACAGGATCGCGGTAAAGGCGAGCACCGGGTGGATGCGCTCGGGCGCGGCGATCAGGCCGCACAGGCCGGTGAAGATCACCAGGCTCATCACGCGCGGCTTGGTCAGCGCGAACAGGTCGCGCCAGGCGGCCGGACGCCGCACGGAGGCCGCATTTGCGCCCGCCGCAGTCGCGGTGCCGGACGAGGGTGTGGGGGGAGTCATCGTCGTCATGGTGGCCGGCCCATACACCTCTAGGCGCAATTGTGCGAGCAGGACAAATTGTCAGCCCCCGCGCGCGACGCGCGCGGGTTGCAAACGGTTGTCCCGAACGGGTCCATCATGGGTCGCTTTCGCGCCTTCAGGGATGCGCGGTTTCGGCGATGACGGGCAGCGTCTCGAACTGGTGGAACGGCGGCGGGCTCGACAAGGTCCATTCGAGCGTGGTCGCGCCTTCGCCCCAGTAGTTGTCCTCGGCCTGGCGACCGGCCACGAAGGCGTAGACGATGTTCGCCAGCCACACCACGAGCGAGGCGGCCATGACCATGTACCCCACCGTCGCGAAATGGTTCCAGTAGGTATAGGCTTCCGGATAGTCCGGAATACGGCGCGGCATGCCATCGGCCCCGAGGAAATGCATCGGGAAGAAGATCATGTTCACGCCCACGAAGAAGATCGCGAAGTGCAGGTTGGCGAGGAATTCGGAATGCATCCGCCCGCTCATCTTCGGGAACCAGTAGTAGAACCCGGCGAACAGCGCCGTCACCGCACCGAGCGAGAGCACGTAGTGGAAGTGCGCGACGACATAGTAGGTGTCGTGCAGCGCATCGTCGATGCCGCCGTTGGCGAGCACGACGCCGGTGACACCGCCCACGGTGAACAGGAAGATGAAGCCGATTGCCCAGACCAGCGGCGACTTGAATTCAAGACTGCCGCCCCACATCGTGGCGATCCACGAGAAGATCTTCACGCCCGTCGGCACCGCGATGATCATCGTGGCGGCGGTGAAGTACATCTTCACGTCGACCGAAAGCCCGGTCGAATACATGTGGTGCGCCCAGACGATGAAGCCCACCACGCCGATCGCGACCATCGCGTAAGCCATGCCCAGATAGCCGAACACCGGCTTCTTCGAGAAGGTCGAGATGATCTGCGAGATGATGCCGAAGCCGGGCAGGATCATGATGTAGACTTCGGGGTGGCCGAAGAACCAGAACAGGTGCTGGTAGAGCACCGGATCACCGCCGCCGGCGGGATCGAAGAAGGTCGTCCCGAAGTTGCGGTCGGTCAGCAGCATGGTGATCGCCGCAGCGAGGACCGGCAGCGAGAGCAGCAGCAGGAAGGCGGTGACCAGCACCGACCACACGAACAGCGGCATCTTGTGCAGCGTCATACCCGGCGCGCGCATGTTGAAGATGGTGGTGATGAAGTTGATCGCGCCCATGATCGAGCCAGCCCCCGCCAGGTGCAGCGCGAAGATGCCGAAGTCGACCGCCATGCCCGGCGAACCGTACGTCGACAGCGGAGCATAGACCGTCCATCCGGTCCCGGCGCCCAGCCCCGTGCCGCCCGGCACGAAGGCCGAACACATCAGCGAGATGAAACCCGCCACGGTCAGCCAGAACGAGATGTTGTTCATGCGCGGGAAGGCCATGTCGGGCGCGCCGATCATGATGGGCACGAACCAGTTGCCAAAGCCGCCGATCATCGCGGGCATGACCATGAAGAACACCATGATCAGGCCGTGCGCGGTGATCAGCACGTTCCAGGTGTGCAGCGTGGTGGTGAAATCGGGGTTGGTGGCCCCGAACCACTTGGCGAAGGTATCGAGGTACTGGATGCCCGGCTCGGCCAGTTCGGCGCGCATCATGCCCGAAAACGCGCCGCCGATGATCCCCGCGAAGATCGCGAAGATCAGGTACATCGTGCCGATGTCCTTGTGGTTGGTCGACATGAACCAGCGGGCGAAGAAGCCCGGATGGTCGTGCGCGTGATCGTGCCCGTGGTCGGCGGCGTTGCCGTGGAAATGGTCTGCGGTGGTGGCCATGGTCTGCACCCTTATCCTTGCGTTCGCGCGGGGCTTATTCGGCGGCGCCGGTGGAAGCCGCGAGCGGCGAATCGACCGGCACGGTCGCGACGGCGGGAGTGGCGGCGGGAGCGGCGGCCGCTTCGGCGGCGTCCTTGCCGTCGATCACCCCGCCCGGATGGGTCAGCACCCACTGGTCGTACTTGTCGCGCGGGAGCGCCTCGAGCGCGATCGGCATGAAGCCGTGCTTGGCCCCGCACAGTTCGGAACACTGCCCGTAGTAGACGCCGGGCTTTTCGACGAAGAGCACCTTCTCGTTGATCCGGCCGGGCACCGCATCGAGCTTGAACCACAACGAGGGCACCGCGAACGAGTGGATCACGTCGGCGGCGGTGATCTGCAGCCGGATCGGCTCACCGGCCGGAACCACCAGGCGGTTGTCGACCTCCAGGTGCGAGGGGCCGTCCCAGGGCTTGGTGCCCACTTCGCGCGTGCCCGGATTGACTTCGGGCTGGCCGGGAACGTTGAGCATCATCGAGACGACTTCGAAATCGCCATTGTCGGGGTAGCCGTAAGTCCAGAACCACTGGTTTCCGGTGACCTTGATCGTCAGCGCTTCCTTGGGCGCGGGCTTGTACTGCTTGGCGATGAGGTCGATCGAGGGAAACGCGATGGCCACCAGGATCAGCACCGGGAGCACCGTCCAGACGATTTCGATCGTGGTGTTGTGGCTGGTCTTCGAGGCGACCGGGTTGGCGCGGTGGTTGTAGCGCACCACCACCCAGATCAGCAGCGCTAGCACGAACAGGCAGATCACCGTGATGATCGGCATCAGCGCCCAGTTGTAGATCTTCAGCGCGTATTCACCCAGCGGCGAATACTGATGCTGGAAGGTCAAACCCCCATCGACCGGCATTCCGACGCCCGGCGTCGGCTTCATCGGCGTATAGCCTGCGGCCTCCTGCGCGAGCGCGGGAGCGGCGATAAACAGCGCGATGGAGGAAAGGCATGCCCAGGCGGCACGCGGCGCACAACGGACGGTCTGGCCGGAAATCATCGTATAGCGGTTCCGTTTCTTATATCTACGCACACGCGATTTGCCCCGCCTGTACGCTCCCCAAATGCGGAAGGCTTTTGCCCCCCATCCATCTTTTCCTATACCCGCGCTTGCCGCCCGTCTCAAGCGTCTCTAGGGGAATTTTCGATTTGGCGCGCACGAACCCGCGCGCAATACGCATATTTGATTAGAAGGATTACAGTCGCCATGCAGGAAGAAGAGGTCCTCGCGGAATTCCGCGCCAGCAAGGCGCTGCTCGAAGGGCACTTCCTGCTCTCCTCGGGCCGCCACAGCGCGCACTACCTGCAGTGCGCGCGCGTTCTGCAGAACCCCGACCGCGCCGGGCGCCTCGCGGTCGCGCTCGCCGCGACGCTGCCGCACGACATCCGCAAGCAGATCCAGAAGGTCGTCTCGCCCGCGATGGGCGGGGTCATCATCGGCCAGGAAATGGGCCGCGCGCTCCAGGTCGACGCGATGTTCGTCGAGCGTCCCACCGGCACCTTCGAACTGCGCCGCGGCTTCGCGCTCGAACCGGGCGACAAGGTGCTCATGGTCGAGGACGTGGTGACCACCGGCAAGTCGAGCCGCGAGGCGATCAAGGCGATCGAGGACGCCGGCGGCAAGGTGATCGCCGCGGCCTCGCTGGTCGATCGCACTGCGGGCGCGGTGGACCTGGGCGTGCCCTACTTCCCGCTCGTCGCGCTCAATTTCCCGACGTTTGCGCCCGACGAGCTGCCCGCAGAGCTCGCCGCGCTTCCCGCGATCAAGCCGGGCAGCCGCCAGCAGCCCTGAGGCGATCCGGGCCGCACCGACCTCCTTTCCCCGTCCTGCAAGGCAAAGCCCCGCTCCCGTGTCCAGCGTCCTCACCCCCCAGCACCTGCGCCTCGGCGTGAACATCGATCACGTGGCCACCATCCGCAACGCGCGCGGCGGCCTTCATCCCGATCCCGCCCGCGCGGCGCGGATCGTGGCCGCGGCGGGCGGTGACGGAATCACCATCCACTTGCGCGAGGACCGTCGCCATATCGTCGATGGCGACGTGCAGCGGGTGCAGGACGCGACCGGACTGCCGGTGAACCTGGAAATGGCTGCGACCGGGGAAATGCTCGATATCGCGCTGCGGCACCGCCCCCACGCGGCCTGCATCGTGCCCGAACGGCGCGAGGAGCGCACCACCGAGGGCGGGCTCGACGCCGCGGGCCTGCACAATCAACTCGCCCCGATCGTCGGCAAGCTGACCGACGCGGGCGTACGCGTGAGCCTGTTCATCGGGCCCGAACCCCACCAGATCGAAGCCGCGATGCGCCTGGGCGCTCCGGTCGTCGAACTGCATACCGGCGAATATGCCCACGCCACCGGGGCCGAAATCGCGGTCCAGCTCAAGCGCATCACCGACATGGCCGCGCTCGCCGCCAAGAACGGGATCGAGCCCCACGCCGGACACGGTCTGACGTACGAGAACGTCCAGCCGATCGCGGCGATTCCCCAGATCGCCGAGCTCAACATCGGCCATTACCTCATCGGCGAAGCGATCTTCACCGGGCTCGAGACCGCGATCGGGCGGATGCGCCAGCTGATGGACGACGTGCGGTGAGCGCGCGCGGCGAGGTCCTGCGCCGCAAGCGCCGCCAGCTGCGGCTCGTCTGCCTGCTGGTCGTGCCGCTGGCGGTCTGCGCAATGAGCGCGTTCAAGATCTGGAACGGCGTCCGCGCGGGTGACGCCTTCACCTTGCGCGATGTCCTGGTGCCCGCAGCGATGATCGGCTGGAGCCTCGTCGTCTACGTCGCGGGCAACGCGCTGCTCGACCTGATCGAGCGGTTCGCGCGCGGGAACGGGCGCGGCGGCAAATGATCATCGGCCTGGGTTCGGACCTGTGCAACATCGAGCGCATCGCCAACTCGCTCGAGACCTACGGCGAGCGTTTCCTCGCCCGCGTCTTCACCGAGGCCGAGCGCGCCAGGGCCGCCCGTCGCCCGCACACCGTGGCGGGCACGCTGGCCAAGCGCTTCGCGGCCAAGGAAGCGTTTTCCAAGGCGGTGGGCACCGGCTTCAAACAGGGCGTCTTCATGAAGGACATCGGCGTCGTCAACGCCCCCTCGGGCGCGCCCACGCTGGCGCTGACCGGCGGGGCGAAGGACCGTCTCGATGCGATGGTTCCCGCGGGCCATAAAGCCGTGGTTCACCTTACGCTCACCGACGACCATCCATGGGCGCAGGCCTTCGTCGTCATCGAAGCGCGTCCGCTTCCCCCATCCGAGTAGACTTGTTGTCCCAGAGCATGACCGACACCCCCGCCTCCCCCTCCACCACCGACGGCCCGCCCCAGCCTTCGGGCCGCGAGGAGACGGTCAACTGGTGGCATGAAGTGCGCGGCCTGCTGCTCATGCTGGTCGCCGTGCTCGCGTTCCACTCGTTCATCGCCAAGCCGTTCTACATCCCCTCGATCTCGATGATGCCCAACCTGCTGGTGGGTGATCGGCTGGTGGTGTCCAAATACGCCTACGGCTGGAACTGGTCTTCGCTGAGCTTCCACCTCATGCCGCGCGGCACCTGGCGCATCCTGGGCAAGACCCCGGCCTATGGCGACATCGTGATCGTGGTCCCCGGCAACCGCAAGGAAGACCTCATCAAGCGCGTGGTCGCGCTGCCCGGAGACCGCATCGCGGTGGTCGACGGGCGCATCCGCCTCAACGGCCGTTTCATCCCGCGCGAGGTGGTCCCCGCCACGCGTATCGCCGAAGATCCCAAACTGCAATGCGACGGACAGGCGCCGGGCCAGTGCTACGACGGATTCGAGGCGTTCCGTTCGCGCCTGCCTTCGGGGCGTATCGTCTATGACATGCCGACTTACCAGGAAACCTTGCCCAACGGCGCGCGTTACAACGTGATCGACTACACGACCCAAAGCCTCGACAACTACGAAGAGATCACCGTGCCCCAAGGCCATGTCTTCCTGATGGGTGACGACCGCGACCGGTCGGCCGACAGCCGCGCCCCGTTCGAGAACTGGGGCGGGGTTCCGGGCGGCGGCCTGGGCGGCCCGGTGCCGCTCTACGACATCGGGGGCCGGGCCGAATTCATCACCTTCTCGCTTGATGGCACGCAGTCCTGGAACCCGCTGACCTGGTGGGGGGCGCTGCGTTCGGGCCGCGCCTTCAAGAGCCTGCGCCCCGCCATCGACGCGAGCAAGGCCACCAAGTGAGCGGCGCTTCCGGGGATGCCCCGGAAACGCTTTCCCGCGACACCGGCGAGCCCCCGCAGGCGCGCCGGGCCGGGCCCACCGACATCACCGACCCGCTGATCCGCACCGAAGCGCGCAAGGCCTTCGTATGGATCGGGATGCTGCTCGCCTTCGCGCTGGTGGTGTTCCTCTCGCAATCGCTGCTGGTGATCTTCGGGGGCATCGTGTTCGGCGCGCTGCTCGACGGCGGGGCGCGGCTGCTGCGCCGCGTGCTGCCGATCGGGCGCACCTGGTGCGTGGGCATCGTGCTCCTGCTCGCGTTGCTCGCGCTGACCTGGATCGCGCGCTTTGCCGGCAGCCAGATCGCGACCCAGGCCGCCGAACTGCCCGCCACGATCGAAGGGCAGTACCACCGCGCGCTGGCTTGGCTGGCCGGGCGCGGCATCCATCTCACGGTGATCGACCTGCGCTCGATGCTGCACGAGGCGATGGGCGGGATCGGCCAGTTCACCGCCGTCGTCGGCGGGCTGATCGGCGGGCTCACCACGCTGTTCCTGATCCTCGTGCTGGGCATCTACTTCGCGCTCGAACCGCGCCTCTACCGGCGCGGGGTGGGCTGGATGCTGCCGGTCGACCGGCGCGACCATTTCGAGGGCACCTCGCAGATCATGGGTGCGGCGCTGCGCCGCCTGCTGTTCGGGCGGGTGATCGGGATGAGCGTCGAGGGGGTGTTCACCTGGGTCATGCTCCAGGTCTATGGCGTGCCGATGGCCGCGTTGCTCGGCCTCATCACCGGACTGCTCGCCTTCCTGCCCAACATCGGCGCGCCGATTTCGGGTGCGGTGATGGTGCTGGTGGGCTTTTCGGGCGGCGTGGAGATGGGGCTCTATACGCTTTTCGTCTACCTCATGGTCCACCTGATCGACGGCTACATCATCGTGCCGATGATTGCGCGCAAGACGGTGGACCTGCCCCCCGCGCTGGTGCTCGCCGCGCAGCTCATCATGGGCGTGCTGTTCGGCATCCTGGGCCTCGCGCTTGCCGATCCGCTGGTGGGGATGATCAAGATCTGGCTCGAACGCGAAGCCGCGCGCAACGGCCATGCCAACGGCCATGCCCCCAGCGCGCAGCAGCCAGCCCCGCACACCGCGCCAGAGGCGCGGGACGCGGCCACCGGACCGGACCCCGCGCGGACTTGACCGCAAGAGTGCGAACGGCAAGACACTGAGCCATGGCCCGCAAGTTCCTCTACATCGTCGCCGTCTGCCTCGTGCTCTTCGTCGCCGCGCGGCTGGCGATGATCTACTTCGCGGACGAGCTGAGCGAAATCGCCTTCGTGCCCGGACAGGAGTTCGAGCCGCAGCCACCCAAGGCCCCGGCCGACTGGAACGATCCCGCGCTGTGGGTCGCGCGGCCGGGTCTCGCCAACGATCCCTCGCGCTGGCTGCCCAAAGGCGCCAGCCGCGCGCCGCAAGGCACGGCGCGCGCGGCGGTGTTCTTCATCCACCCCACCAGCTACATGGACAAGGCGCACTGGAACGCCCCGCTGGACGATGCCGCCGCCAACACGCGCGCGCGGCTGTTCACGCAGGCCATGGCCAGCGCGTTCACCGCCGCGGGCGATGTCTGGGCCCCACGCTACCGCCAGGCGACCATCGGCGCCTTCTTCACCGACCGCGCCGAGGCGGACAAGGCGCTCGACCTCGCCTATGCCGACGTGCGCGCCGCCTTTGCGGTGTTCCTGCGCGAAAACCCCAAGGGCCCCATCGTGCTGGCCGCGCACAGCCAGGGCTCGCTGCTGCTGCGCCGCCTGATGCGCGATGCCGTCGCCGGCAAGCCCGTCGCCCGGCGGGTGGTCGCCGCCTACCTCCCCGGCTGGCCGGTCTCGCTCGACCACGACCTGCCGCGCATGGGGCTGCCCGCCTGCACCAGCGACAACCAGAGCGGCTGCGTGCTGTCCTGGCTATCGGTCGCCGATCCGGCGGATACCAGCGCGCTGCTCAAGGGTTACGCCCGCCAGCGCGGGCTCGACGGCCAGCCGGTCGCGGGCAGCGCGTTCCTGTGCAGCGATCCGCTCACCGGGTCCCAGGACGGTCAGAGCGATGCGGGCGGGAACCTGGGCACGCTGGTCCCCGATTTCGAACACCGCACCGGCGTGCTGGTGCCGCAGACCGTACCCGCCGCCTGCGGACCCGACAATTTCCTCCACATCGGCCCGCCGCCCAAGCTCGACATGGGCGAATACGTGCTGCCCGGTAACAACTACCACGTCTACGACATCACCCTGTTCTGGGAAAACCTGCGCGCCGATGCCCGCAAGCGGTTGACCGCCTGGATCGCCGCGCAGGATGCCGCCCCCGAACAGAGCGCCCCTCAGGAACCTTCCGCGCCATGACCGCCCCGTCTTCGTCTTCCCCCGCTCCGGCCGCGCTGGTCACCACCTCGGTCCTCGACTACCGCGACGCCTTTGCGGATGCGGGCGCGCTGCTCGGGCTGGACCTGGGCACGCAGACCATCGGCACCGCCTTCTGCGATCCAGGCTGGCGCTTCGCCTCGCCGGGCAAGACGCTCAAGCGCGGCAAGTTCGGCGCGGACAAGGCCGCGCTGGTCGAACTGATCGCGCAGCGCACGATTATGGGCATCGTCATCGGCCTGCCGCTCAACATGGACGGCTCGGAAGGGCCGCGCTCGCAATCGAGCCGCGCCTACGCGCGCAACCTCTCAGCGCTCGGCCTGCCGATCCTGCTGTGGGACGAACGCTGGTCGACGATGGGCGCCGAACGCGGCCTGCTCGATCAGGACATGAGCCGCGCCAAGCGCAAGGAACGCATCGATTCGGCCGCCGCGGCGGTGATCCTGCAGGGCGCGATCGACGCGCTCGCCGGAGGGATGCTGTAATAGCAACCTGAAGTGATCCCGAGGCCCAGCCTCCCGTTCATCACGCTTCCCCCGCCAGCCGCAACCGCTCCGCGCGGGCGCGCTCAGCGACCAGGCGGCTTCCGCTCGCCTCGGCCTGGCGCCAGAGCC
>NZ_JALHLF010000037.1 GCF_022832435.1 Novosphingobium organovorum
GCCGCGGTCGCGCTGGCGCCTTCGCCGCCCGCCGGGCTGACCGCGTTCGGCGCGGGGTCGAGCTCCTGCAGGCGCGGGTCCTTGAGCAGGGCCTCGAGCATCGGCCACAATTCAAGCTCGGTGAAACGATCCTCGAATTCCTTGTACGAGAAGTCGTGACGTCCAAGACGATTGAGCAGGTTTGATGCGTCAACTCTCATGCGATGCCCCTGGTAATTTCCCGTAACCAATCGCATGCAATGGTTAACATTGTCTTGAGTGGGGCGGCGATGTGGTTCAATTCGCCGTGGTTTTGCGGGGCTTCCGGGGGATTGCCGCGCGCTCACCGCAAGGGTGCCAGCCCGTGCTAGAGGGGCTTCGTAAGGAAATCCTAAACCTTGAATGCTAGTCCCACGATCACCTTGCGAGTTGCGTGATCGAGGACGATGGACAGCCAGCAGACCTACCATTTCGATGGCACCGATGGCCGCTTCGACGGGGTCGACATGAGCGACGCCGTGTTGCCCGCGTGCCTCCTGGCACCGCTCGAAGGACCGCAGGAAACCGACGATTGTGAAGCCGAAGTCGCTGCGGACAGCTATTCGTATGCGGGACTGATGACGATGGGAATGCGGGGAGGCAGCGCGATGGCGGGAATGGGAACGCGCACCGAAGCGCGGCGCAAGAAGCGGCCGGTGCTGATCCTGGCCGACGACGAGCGCGAGGCGGCCCGTCGCCAGCTCGACGTCATCGCCGTGCAGGACTTCTCCGAGAACACGTTCGTCGAGCGCACGCCGGCCGCGCCGGTGCTTGGCGCGCTGGCGGGGCAGAACGCCTGTCGGGTCGATTCGCCTGATGGGTTCGGCCCTGATGGGCTGGACGAACAGGCTCCGGCGGCGCGAACCGCGCTCGAGGCGTTTACGCACTGGGATGCCGAAGAGGCCGTCCCAGAGGCGGACCCGTTTGCCCTCGCAGCGAATCGGGGTCGCGTCCCGGTCGACTTCGGTGCCTTCGAGCCGCCCCATGCCACCGACGCCAACGCCGCCGATCGCGCGGCGAACGCGGGCAAAGTCGAGACGCCGCTCTCCTACACCGTGCCCGCCTGGAACACGCTCGACGAGGAACCTGAAGGCGACGAAGAGGAAGGGCTCGACGAGGGCGCCTACGCACCGCTCGCCGCGCATTACGCGCAAGATGCGAACGGCGAACCCGATTACGCGCCGGACGATTTCGCGCACGAATACGCAGGCGGCGCTGCGGATGCGTTTGCCTCGCTGGCCGCGCCTTCGCACGCCAGCTGGACGGCGCAACCCGCGCACGAACCTGTCGCCGTACCGGTGCCCGACGTGATGTCCGAGACGATCAATGTCGCGCCGCCGGTGGTCTGGCCCGAGGCCGAACCGGTCATGCCCGCGCCGCTGCCCGCCCCCCGTGTGGCCCAGGCGCGTGCAGGCCATGCCTTGCGCGCGCGGGTGCGCAGCGAAACACCGCCCGAGCCGGTGCGCCCTTCGCTTATGGGGGCGCTGCTCGCCTGGCTGGGACGGCTGTTCCGGGGCTCCTGACCCCCTGTAAGACGCGCGCGGTGATGGTCGTCGTGGTCGTCGCCTGACGCCTGCGCGGGTTTACGCCGCGCGGTGCGCCAGCGCGTCGATCCGTGCGGCGCAGATGGCTTCGTAGGCGGCGAACAGTTCTTCGAAGTGGGCGTCCATCGTGCGCGTGTGCCCGCTCGGTTGCGGGCGGGTTTGCGCTACCTGGCGAATGGCCTGGGCGGCCGAGGCGGGATCGCCGCTGCGATAGGTCAGCCCGGCGCCATCGGCGGCGTGATCGGCACCGCCGCCAAGGTCGGGCAGGATGGCGAAGGTGCCGCTCGCACGCGCTTCGGCGGCGGCCATGCAGTACGTTTCGGCTTCGCAGCCATGGACCAGAGCATCGGCGCTCGCCATGATCCGGGCAAAATGCGTGCGGTCGCGTTCGGGCTCGAACAGGCGGATATGCGGGTTGCCCGCAATGGTGCGCAGGATCGTGCGCTTCTCGCGCCCTTCGCCGAGCAGGACGAGCCCGATCGGGCGATCGTGGCTGGCCGCGTTGACCGCGTCGATCACCAGCGGCCAGCGTTTTTCGGGGGCGAGGCGGCCGACGCCCAGCAGCAGGGTGGCGCTGTCGGGCAGCTCGCAGGCGGCGAGCAGCTGCGCGCGCAAGGCAGGATCGCGCAACGCGGGCGAGAACACGCCCGGCTGGACGCCCATCGGGATTGTCGTGGTGTGCGCCACGCCGCCATCGGCGAGGCGGCGCGAGAGGCTGGCGTTGGCGCTCACCACCAGGTCGAAGCGGCGGCTGTGGCGGCGCAGGTGCTCCCAGAAGGCGTTGAACTGGCGATCGATCGTCTCGCGCGAGAACACGTCGCCCAGCCAGCGGTAGGCGTAGGCGGAGAGCGGATCGGCGTGCATGACGAGGCTGCGGGGGGCAGGGCCGGGCCACTGTGCGACTTGTCCGGCGCTGCGCCAGGGTGAAGCGGATTCGACGAAATCGGGGGCGAGCGCGAAGAGCGCCTGGTGCAGCTGGCGTTCGCTTGCAAAATACCAGTACTTGCGGTCGAGCGGGAAGCGCGGGCTCTTGAGCGTGACGATGCGCGCGTTCGGCCCGCGTTCGATCACCCTGTCCTCGTCTCCGGGAGCGAGGATCACGATTTCGTGCCCCAGTTGGGGGCCGATGCGCATTTTCTGTTCGACATAAGTGCGCACGCCGCCGCCGAAGGGCGAGTAGAAGGCGCAGACGTCCACGATCCGCATGTGACTGGTTACCTCGTTGCTGGCCGGCCCCCCCGGCCCGTTCGCGCCCCCGTCCCTTTCCGTCGGGCGCTTGGGTCAATCCGGGCCGAGCGGTCCCATGCCCAGCCCGCGCCGGTAGTTTATCACGATCGTGATCGGGGTGGGGTAGTTGCCCGCCTGCGCGCTCGCCGCGAGGGCTTTTGGCTTGCCCCAGCCCAGCTTGGGATTGCGTGCGAAACCGATGCCATCGTACGTCCACTTGAACTTGCGGTCGTTGTCGCGATCGTGGAGCACGGTGACGGCGTAAGTGCCGGGGGCGGGCAGGCGCACGCACAGCTGCGGGGTGCCGGTGGCGGGCACCGGCTCGACCACGCGGCGGAAGGTCTTGCCCGCCGCCACCAGCACGTTGTCGTCCGCCAGGAAGTCGGTGTCGTTGGCCGGATAGACTTCGAGCTTGAGCGAGCCCTGGCGATCCTTCAGCCCCTTGATCGAAACGAGGAAGGCCGGGCCGCGCTCGTTGGGGCGGCACTTGCCTTCGGCCTGGCCGAGATCGGGCGTGGAGGGCAGGCGCGTGGCGGCATCGGCCCCGCTTGCCGCGCCCGCGGCCACGAAAGCCAGCGCGCACGGGGGCAGCAGGAGGGCCCGGAGGCTGGCGGACATCACGATTTCTTCTCCGGGTTGATGAGGTCGTGAAGCGCAAGCGCGGTGCCCAGCAGCAGGTGCGCGGCCAGGATGATGCCCGCCATCAGCGCCATCAGCGCGCCGATCTCGCGTTCGTGCCCGAGCGCGAGCACCGCGACACCGGCGAACAGCAGGTCCTTGTTGGGCACGAAGGGCAGGCGCGAGACGAGCAGGCGCAAGGTTGCCATGTAGAGCCACCAGGACAGCGCCACCTGCGGCAGCGCTAGGTGCCACAGCACCGCGTTGAGCAGCGTCGAGCCGGTGATGCGCGCAAGGTGGAACCGGGTGATCGCGACAAGGTCCTGGCGCGGAAGCGAGAACACCCGCCGGCGGAAGATCATCGCCGCGATCGAGACCGCCAGAATGACCGCGAGCGACCAGATCAACAGGTTCGCATCGACCCCGAGCGTGTGCGAGCCGAGCACGGGTAGCATGATCGCCAGCAGCGCCACGGTAACCGCGTTGCCGGTCATCGCCGAGAGGATGGCGACGTCCTTGATCGCCCCGAACGGCGCGGCCGCGAGCGTCACGCGGCGCCGCGCCCAGGTGTAGAAATAGGCTTCGCCCAGGTATCCCAGCAGAAGCTCGTTGTAGACCTTCTTGCGCAGCAGCGCGAGCATTCCGGCCGGCGGAATGGCCCAGAGACGGCGGAAGATCATCCAGTCGGTGGCCGGGTTGATGAAGTAGGAGGCCGCGAACGCGATCCAGAACAACGGGGAGCGCGGGATCATCGCGATGATCGTGCTCAGGTGGAAACTGCGCAGCTCGGCCAGCACCGCGCCGATCACGGCGAGCGAGAGGACGAGCGAAATGAGCGTGTTGCGCCCGCGCGCGCTGTCCCGGTCCTGCGGGGTCAGCGTGATCGCGGGCATCGCGCTTACGGCGCCGCCCGCAGCGCTCAGAGCGGCCGTGGCGGGAAGCGCGTTGGGAAGCAGTGCAGCTGGTTCAGGCACGGATGGTTTCTCCGGTTCGCCACGGGGTCTCAGTGCGCCACGGTCCGGCAGGCACGCGTGGAGGCGGCATCGTCCTCGCGGCGCGCCGGGCCGGAAGGCGGATCGTGTGGTTTGGGGCCGTTCTCGTTGGCGCTGGTGCGCACGAGTTCGGTCATCATCTCGATGTAGCGGGCGGCCGCTCCTTCGATTTCGTAGGCGGCGGCGCAGGCGCGGGCGCGCGCCGGCTGGGGCTCGAACTGGCGCAGGTCGAGCAGCCCTTGCGCAAAGGCGTCCTCGGCTCCGGTCGGCACGAGGATGCCGGTGCGTCCGGTCTCGATCAGGCTGGCCATGCTCACGCAGCAATCGGTGGCGAGCACCGGCAGTCCCGCAGCCAGCGCTTCGACGACGACGCCGGGCAGCCCTTCGTAGTCCGAACTGAGCACCAGCGCGTCGGCTTGGGCGAGCAGCGCGTCGATGCTGGCGAGGTGCCCGGCGAGATGGACTTGCCCTGCGATGCCGAGCTCACGGCAGGTCTGTTCGATCGCTGTGCGTTCGGGGCCTTCGCCGGCGATGGTCAGGCGATCCTCGGGCCGGGCGGCGCGGGCGAAGGCCCTGAGCAGGAGCGGATAGTTCTTCTGCGCGACGAGCCGTCCCGCCGCGAGGTAGTGCATGCTCCAGACCGAACGCGGGGCGTGCGCGATCCGGGCCAGGCGCTTGAGGCGACGGCGGGCAAGCACCGGGTTGGCGATCGTGCGCACGCGGTCGGGCCGGGCTCTTGTGAGCGTGCGGATTTCGCGCTGCATCGGCTCGCTCAGCGCCACCAGCCGGTCGAACAGCGCGCCCTGCAGGCGCAGCCAGACGCCGTAGCCGCGCCGCACGGGCAGGGGCATGTCGGGGCGGTGCAGTGCGTTGCTGACCTTGAGCACCAGTGGCGGGGTCCGCTCGCCGCGCAGCAGCTTCATCGCCGCCGCGACGATCGCATAAGTGTTGCCGGGGCAGAACAGCACGTCGACCTCGTGCGTGCGCAAGTAGCGGTAGAGCGTGTTGACCATCCACGGGGTTTCCCAGGAGGCGGTCGAAAAACGGGTGGGAATACGCCAGGTGCGCAGCGCCGGGGCGCTGCACAGCGCCGCGCTTTCCGAACGGCCAAGCACGATCGTCACGTCATGCCCGCAACGGTCCCACTCGCAGGCCAGACCGATCGCGACGCGTTCGACGCCGCCGGGGGCCAGACTGTGAATGGGAATCGCGATGCGCAACGTTCGCTCGCTCTTCGTGGACAAAACAGAGGGTACCTGCATGCTCATCCTGGGCTCGGATCCTGTCGGGGTAATCGGGTACGAACAGGAACCAGACGACGGTTGAAGGGGTAGCTGCGCCCTATTGCCGTCGTATGTCGGTACCGTGACTACGCGGCTCTCGTCGCAACATCGACATTTCGCGAGGCTGAACGTGCGGGCGGCGTGCGGGCGGCGCGAAAGGGGGCATGATTCTACGCCAGCAGGTCGGCGTAACGGCCCGGCCGGTGGCTGCGCACGAAGCGCGCCAGCGTCGCGTCGATGCTGGCCAGCAGCGCGGCCTTGGTGGTGTCGCCCGGATGCACGGCAAGGCGCACGCAAGGCAGCGCGCCGAGCGCGCCGCGGGCCAGCGCTGCAAAGGCCAGCGAGGAGGCCGTGCGCGCGCGCGAACGGCTCGCCCAGGTGATGACCGGCCCCTTGGCGAGCACCGCGTCGGTGCGCGCGTCCCAGACTTTCCAGTGGTCTTCGGCAAGCGCGAATCCGGCCTGGCGCAGCGCGGCCATGGCGCCTTCGCCATAGAGCCAGGCGGGCGCGATGAAGCCCGCTGCGGGGCGCCCGATGATATCCTCGATCAGCGCCTTGCCATCGCGCATGCGTTGCAGCGCGGTGGCCGTGTCGAGGCCGAGGAACTCGCCTTCGCCTGCGGTCATGTGGCGCGCCTTGAAGCTGGCCGCGCCGTGGTGCGTGGCGGTGTCGCGGTGATACCAGCCGTGGACGAACATCTCGATCCCCTCGTCGGCCCAGGCGCGCAGGCGGGTCTGGAAGGCGCGCGCGTCGCGCAAGGGATGGTTGCCCCAGTGGTCGGGGACGACGAGCATGGCGAAGCGGCGTTCGCCCAGGCGCTGCTCGAACAGGTCGATGAGCTGTTCGACGGCAGTGAATGAACCGGGGCCGACATCATGGATCGAGGCCAGGAGGCGTTTGGAGCGGGGCACGGGCGGTGAGCACTCTTTCGGACAGGACCGGCGGCGCGAAGGCAGCGACCGGCCCATGGAAGGGGAGCGCAGGACATGCGCAGGCGTGTCTATACCGGGGCTGAATTACGCCGCGAAGACGGCCGTGTCGCACGATTTTCGCGGCTGGAGGGAAGGGCGGGGCATGGCCGTGGCAGGCACAGGGCCACGGCCGAAGGCGGGCGCAAGCGCGGGTCGTGCCAATGTTGCGCCAATGTCGCGCGGGCGATGCGTGGGTGTAACGAAAATGACTTCGAAGTGACGGCAAGGGTTCAGAAACAGCGCGCACATGGCGCCTCGACACGAACCAGATCAGGGGGCCTTCTACCGTGCCGACACTTACACTGCGCTGCGCCATAAGTCTTGGCGCCAGTTTCCTTGCGCTCGCCAGCGCGAACACCGCGCTCGCCAATGACGCCGACGCGGATGCTGCAGATGCCGCGCTGTCGACCGACGCGATCGTCGTCACCGGTTCGCGCACGACCTACAACAACACGACGACCACGCCCGAGATGCTCCAGGCCGCCGCGCCCGTCACCTCGGTGCTCGACGTCGTCGACACGCTTCCGGGCGTCCAGATCCAGCAGGGCGATGCCTTCGGCTTCGACGACTGGTCGACCGCGATCAGCGTGCGTGGTTTCCAGACCAACCTCGACCAGCAGCAGGTCGGCATGACTATCGACGGGATGCCCAACGGCGGCTCGAACTACGGCGGCGGCTCGAAGGCCAACCGCTACATCGACACGATGAACGTGGGCTCGGTCTCGGTCGCGCAAGGCACGGCGGACATCGCCTCGCGCTCGAACGAGGCGCTGGGCGGCACGATCGACTTCAAGACCAGTGACCCGCTCGACACGCGCCGCCTGCGCCTGTCGGGCTCGGTCGGCGATTACCAGGCGCGCCGCTATTACGCGCGCTTCGACACCGGCCTGCTGTTTGACGGACTGGCCAAGGCGTGGATTTCCTATTCGCACCAGCAGGCGACCGACTGGATGGAAGGTTCGGCGAGGAACAACCGCGACACCGTCGAGGCCAAGTTCATCGTCGATACCCCGGTCAAGATCACCAGCTACATCTCGTGGGACAAGGCGCACGAGAACAACTACGATCAGGTCTATTCGGCCGCGCAGTTCGCCGCCTATCCGCAGACTGACGGATTGGTCGGGGTGTGGTCGGGCGTGCCCTATCAGGACCAGGCCTATCGCCAGGTCTGGGCGACGCTGCGCGAGAATTTCTTCGCCTACGTCAAGGCCGATACGACGATCGCGGACATGTTGGACCTGCAGGGCGGGGTCTACTACCACGACATGGCCGGGCGCGGTGACTGGGCGCCGCCCTATGTCGTGAATGTGACGGACGATGGCACCGGCAACGCCGAAAGCGAGCTTTCGGGCACCACCACGGTCAAGGGCGGTTCGGCGCTCGGCTATATCTATTACACCGATGCCAACAAGGTGGCGCTGAGCGCCGCGTCGGGCTGCACCGGCTCGCTGACCTATCCCTATGGCGGAACGACCAATGGCAGCTACGATCCGGCCTGCTATGCCTCGGGCGCGGTCGGCGCGATGTCCTACCGGCACACCCATTACCGCAAGGATCGTCTCGGTTTCACCGGCGATGCGACGCTGCGCACGCGGCTTGGCGCGCTCGACAACACGCTGCGTGGCGGCGTGTGGTACGAAGACACCNTTTCACCGGCGATGCGACGCTGCGCACGCGGCTTGGCGCGCTCGACAACACGCTGCGTGGCGGCGTGTGGTACGAAGACACCCACCGGCGCGAATGGCGGGACTGGCACGCGGTGATCGATACCGCCTCGGGCCCGGAATATTATGCCCAGCCCTACTGGATCCAGTACGATCGCAAGTACCCGCAGGACACCTTCAAGTGGTATCTGGAGGACAAGGTCGAGCTGGGGCCGGTCACCGCGAACGTCGGGATCAAGCAGTTCTCCAACCACATCGACCGCATCGACCTGTTCGGTGACAGCGAAGACACCAGCCTGTCCTCCAAGTCCAAGGTGCTGTTCTCGGGCGGCGTCCAGATCGAGCCGGTGGCTGGGCTCGACCTGTTCGGCGGCTACGCTGAAAACTTCAAGGCGCTGACCGACGGCCTGCTCGAATACGCCAACGCCGACTTTGGCGAGATCAAGCCGGAAACCTCGCAGAACTGGGAAGTGGGCGTGCGCTACGACAGCCGCCTGATCCAGGCGTCGGCAACCTGGTTCAAGGCGAAGTTCTCCAATCAGGTGATCTACGTCTCGAGCTCGACCGAGGCGGGGCCGGACTACCTTTCCGAAGGCGACGGAACC
Organism: Novosphingobium organovorum; assembly: GCF_022832435.1. Lineage (GTDB taxonomy): Bacteria > Pseudomonadota > Alphaproteobacteria > Sphingomonadales > Sphingomonadaceae > Novosphingobium > Novosphingobium organovorum. The sequence goes on from NZ_JALHLF010000037.1 coordinate 8,923, forward strand.
TTCTTCAACGCGGGCGGTATCGATTCGCAAGGCATCGAGCTGCTCGCCAACCTGCGCCCGACGCCCCGTCTCAACCTCTATGGTTCGTTCACGTATACCGACGCGACCTATCGTGGCACCGGCAACGCGACGCTCGACGAGGAGCAGGGCGTGACCCCCGGCAACCGCGTGGCGGGCATCCCCGAATATATGTGGGTGCTGTCCGCCAACTACCGGCTTGGCCCGGTGTCGCTGGGGGTTACCGGCAAGTACACCGGCAACCGCTTCGTCAACGCCGACAACAGCTGGGTGGCGAAGAACTATTTCCTCACCGACCTCACCGCCAGCGCGCACGGCGCTGACCTTTCGAACTGGCTCAAGGGGCTCGACTTCTCGATGAGCATCACCAACCTCACCGACGAGAGCTACCTCGGCGGTATCTCGGGCGACTACGCCTGGATCGGCGCGGGGCGCACGGCGGTGTTCACGATGACCGCCGACTTCTGATCGCGACAGGCGGTGCGAGGGCGGGCCGCTTCCCCGACCGGGGAGGCGGCCTTCTTCGTTGGGGCGCTCACGTCGTGCTGGCGAGCGTCGCCGCGATCCAGTCCATCACCAGCCGCACGCGGGCGGGCACCTGGCGCTGGCTGGGATAGAGCAGCGAGAGGGGCGTTGGCACAGGGCGGTAGTCGGCCAGCACCTCGATCAGCGCGCCGCTCGCCAGGTCCCCCGCGAGGCCATGGCGCGGGGCTTGCAGGAGCCCGAGCCCCAGTCGCGCCGCAGCGGCATAGGAATCCGCGCCGTTGACCAGCAGGCGTGCGGGCAGCAGCACCTCGCGCGTGCGCCCCTCCTGCCGGAATTCGAGCGGGAGCACCTGCCCCGTGCGTGAGGAGACGAAGCCGATCGCCTGATGCCCGGCGCGCTCGTCCAGCAGATCCTCCGGCGTGGTCGGGGTGCCGTGCGCGGCGAGATAGGCGGGGCTGGCGCAGGTCACTTCCTCCATCGTGCCCAGCGGCCGGGCGATCATGTCGCTGTCGCTCAGCGCTCCTGCGCGCACCACGCAGTCCACGCCTTCGCGCACCAGGTCGACGAAGCGTTCGCCTTCGCCAAGGTACACCGTGAGCTGCGGATGGCGGGCCAGGAAAGCGGGCAGGGCGGGCAGCAGCGTGGCGCGCGCCAGCCGCCCGGCGATGTCGATCCGTACGATCCCGGCAACCGTGCCGCCCACGTTGCGCTCGGCATCCTCGACATCGGCAAGGATGGCGCGGCAGCGCTGGTAGAACGCCTCCCCCTCGGCCGAAGGGCGAACATGGCGTGTGGTGCGGTGGAGCAGCCGTGCGCCGAGACGCTTCTCGAGCGTCTGGATCGTCGCGGTGGCGACAGGCCGCGAGATGCCAAGGCTGGCCGCCGCCGCGCTGAAACTGCCGCGATCGACGATCCGCACGAAGAGCTCGAAGCTGGTCAGGCGGTCCATGATTTTATTCGGCTTGGCAAAACAATGATGTCCGATCTGCGCGTCTTATTTGCGCTGATGGGAACATTAGATCGGAGGCCTGTCAACCAAGGAGCTTTCCGATGAGCGCTGCAACCCAACTTACGCCCCTCCATCCCGAACGGCGGATCGCCGTGGTCACCGGCGGCAGCCGGGGGCTCGGCCGCGCCAGCGTCGAGGCGCTGGCCGCGCGCGGGGTCTGGTCGATCTTCACCTACAATTCCAACGAAGCGGCCGCGCAGGAGGTTGTCGCGGCGGTCGAAGCGGCGGGTGCGCGCGCTGCGGCGCTGCAGCTCGATACCTCGGACACCGCAGCCTTTCCCGCTTTCGCCAAGGCGCTGGCGGGCGTGTTGGTGGACTGGGACGCGGACCATTTCGACTATCTGGTCAACAACGCAGGGACCGCGCACCACGCCCCGATCGAGGCGGTGAGCGAAGCCGATTTCGACGCGCTCTACCGCATCCACGTCAAGGGCGTGTTCTTCCTTACCCAGACGCTGCTGCCGCTGCTGGCCGATCGCGGGCGGATCGTCAATGTGTCCTCGGGGCTCACCCGCTTCAGCTTTGCGGGCAGCGCGGCCTATGCCGCGATGAAGGGCGCGGTCGAGGTGATGACGCGCTACTTCGCGGCGGAACTTGGCAAGCGGGGGATCACCGCGAACACCGTGGCGCCGGGCGCGATCGCGACCGACTTCAGCGGCGGTCTGGTACGCGACAATCCGCAGATCAACGCCCGGATCGCGGGCGCGACGGCGCTCGGCCGGGTGGGCGAGGCCGAGGACATCGGCCCGATGATCGCCAGCCTGCTGCGCGAGGAGAACCGCTGGATCAACGCCCAGCGGATCGAAGTCTCGGGCGGGATGGTGGTTTGAACCACGTGATCTGAGGGGGTAATTCGCTTGAAATGGTGCCGGTTGCAGGAGTCGAACCCGCGGCCTGATGATTACAAATCAACTGCTCTACCAGCTGAGCTAAACCGGCCCGTTTCAAGCGAGAGGCGCCCTTACCAAGCCTTGGGGGGCTTGGTCCAGCGCGATTTTGACCCTTGCGGCAAAAAGCGCGACCGGGCTCAGCTATCCTTGCCTTCGTGCGCGGCTTTCCAGTCCTCGAAGCGGGGGCGGGGCATGTCGAACAGGTCGGTCTGGCGCGCGTACCAGCCCCCGCCGTGCATGCGCGCGACGAGATCGAGCCCGAGGGTGTCGACATGGAGCCGCTCGGGATCGGCCAGTCCGTCGGCGATATGAAAGTGGAGCACTTCGCCCAGCACGATCGTCGAGGTTCCCGCCGGGATCGCCTGGTGCAGGCGGCACTCCATGGCCACCGGCGCTCCGGCGAGGCGGGGCGGGGTGACCTGCGTGCTGGGCTCGGTTTCGAGCGCGGCCATGGCGATCTCGTCGTAATCGGCCGGCGCGTCGATGCAGGTCAGGTTCATGGCGTGGGCCATGGCTTCACTGACCAGATGGACGACGAATTCGCCGGTCTCCAGAATGTTCGCAGCGGTGTCCTTGAGACTGCCATCGGGGCGCTGCATGATGCCGATCGCGAGCAGCGGCGGGTTGGCGCCCATGGCGTTGAAGAAGCTGAAGGGTGCCGCGTTGCGCAGGCCAGCGGCCGACTGGGTGGTGATCCAGGCGATCGGGCGCGGCGTGATGCTCGAGCCCAGCAGCTTGTAACGCTCGGCCGGGGTGAGGGTGGCGAAATCGAAATCCAAGGCGCTCTCCTGCGGGCGTGTTTTGGAGAACCCTAGGCCTAGCGGGCGCCGAAGGTCCACCCCTCGGTCGCGGCAAGCTCCGGGGTCAGTTCGGGCGGGTGCCACAGGGCCTGGCGCGCGGCGGCGCGGCGCAGCCAGGCGGCGGTGATGAGGGCATCGGCGCTGTGATCGTCGATCGGGCCTGCGGTGCCCAGCGGCGCGGCGCCGAGCGCGGTGAGCGCCTCGTCGAGCGCGGCGCGATCGGTGATCTTGGCGCGTGACGCGCTGCGGCCCGCCTCGATCGCGGCGAGCGTGGTGTAGATTTCGACCACTACGCTGCCATCGCCGGGCAGCGGGTCGATCGGCCAGACCGGCAGGTGCCCGGTCAGCCGGTGGAGCAGGCGCATCCCCGTCAGGCTCGATTTGCCGACTTGCGCGGCGCCCACAAGATTGAAGTTCGAATAGGGCTTGCAGCCCATCCGCGCCTGCGCGCGCTCGGTCACCCGCATCCGCCCGCGCCGGTCGCCATGGCCGGGGAGCAGGAAGCGGGCGCCCTCGCGTCCGCCGTGGCGGCGAAAGTAGGGGGCAAGGTCCGGATGGTCGACGAAGGAGGTGGCGCCGAGATCCGCATCGGGCGCGCAGAGCGCATCGATCATCGCCCACAAGGCCCGCGCGTCGGCGGGGCTGCCTGGCAGGTCGGGGAAGAAGGCGCCCGCATCGGCAAAGGGCAGCGCGATGCCAAGGTCCATGCCGACGAGCGTGCGTGGAGGGAGCCGGTGGGTGAGCAGGTCGAGCACGCCCACGCGCGTCCAGTGGCGGCCTTCGGGCGGGGGCAGCAAGGTGGGGACGGCCTTGCCTTGACCACACAGCGCCAAGGCGATGCCCTTGTGTCCCGCTCCGGCGCGCGCGGGCTTCGCGCCCGACCAGTCGATCGCCAGAAAGTGTTCGAAGCTTGGCCGGGTCATCCCCCGTGCCGCTCGGCCCGGCGGCGCGCCCACCAGTCGAGGCGCTTTTTCAACTCGCGTTCGAAGCCGCGTTCGTTGGGCTGGTAGAAGTCCTGCGCTTCGACATCTTCGGGCCAGTAATTGTCCCCCGAAAAGGCGTCGGGCTCGTCATGGTCGTAATGGTAGGCGCTGCCGTAGCCCAGATCCTTCATCATCGCGGTGGGCGCGTTGAGGATGTTCATTGGCGGGGCGACCGAGCCGGTCTTGCGCGCCAGTTCCATCGCCGCGCCCTTGGCGAGGTAGGAGGCGTTCGACTTGGGCGCGGTGGCGCAATAGATCACCGCCTGCGCCAGCGGCAGTTCGCCTTCGGGCAGGCCCAGGAATTCGAACGATTGCTTGGCGGCCATGACCTGCACCATCGCCTGCGGATCGGCGAGGCCGATGTCCTCGCTGGCGATCGCGGCAAGGCGGCGCAGGATGTAGAGTGGTTCCTCACCCGCAACGAGCATACGCGCCATGTAGTAGAGTGCGCTCTGCGGGTTCGAGCCGCGCACCGATTTGTGAAAGGCGGAAATGAGGTTGTAGTGCCCGTCGCGGTCCTTGTCGTAGACCGCCATGCGTCGCTGCAGGAACGCGCCTAGGCCGGCCGGATCGAGCGGCGTCTCGATCCGCGCGGAGTAAAGCGTTTCGGCCTGATTGAGCAGAAAGCGCCCGTCGCCATCGGCGGTGGCGACCAGCGCCGCGCGGGCATCGGGATCAAGCGGGAGCGGCCCTTCGAGCGCCTCGGCCTTGTCGAGGAGAGTGGACAGCGCCGCTTCGTCGAGCCGTTTGAGGACGAGCACCTGCGCGCGGCTGAGCAGGGCGGCGTTGAGCGCGAAGCTCGGGTTCTCGGTCGTCGCGCCGACGAGTGTCACGGTGCCCCGTTCGACGAAGGGCAGGAAGCCGTCCTGCTGGGCGCGATTGAAGCGGTGGATTTCGTCCACGAACAGCAGCGTGCGCTGCCCGGCGCGCGCGGCGGTTTCCGCTTCGGCGAAGGCGCGGCGCAAGTCCGCCACGCCCGAGAACACCGCCGAAACCGCGGCAAAGCGCATCCCCACCGCCGCGGCGAGCAGGCGCGCGGTGCTGGTCTTGCCGGTGCCCGGCGGGCCCCACAGGATCATCGAGGTGAGCCGTCCGGCCGCCACCATGCGCCCGATCGCGCCTTCGGGGCCGGTCAGGTGCTCCTGGCCCACCACGTCGTCGAGCGTGCGCGGGCGCAGCCGGTCGGCCAGCGGGGCGTCGGGGGCTACCTCCTGCTCGGGAGGAGAGGGGGGAAGGTCGTCTGCGAACAGGTCAGCCATGGGGGCTCTCTAGTGGATCGATTTCGACATTTGCATCCCCTGGCGGCTGGGATGGGTCTGCACATGCCAGAATCGAACCCCTAGCGCGTTCGCGCGGCGATTGCATCGTCTGCCGGCGCGAAGTACCCTGCCGCGCGCACCGGCCATGGTGGCGCGGGCGTGGAGGCGACGATGAGCGGGCAGGCAAAAGCGCCCTTGTGGTACTGGATCATCGCCCTGCTGGCGGCGTTGTGGAACGCCTATGGCTGCCTTGATTTTACCCGCACGGTCACGCGCGACAGCGCCTATCTTGCCGCTTTCCCGACCGAGATGGTCGCCTATGTCGACAGTTTTCCGCTCTGGCTGGTCGGCTGCTGGGGGCTGGGGGTGTGGGGTGGTCTGGCGGGATCGCTGCTGCTGCTGGTGCGCTCGGGCCGGGCGGTGATGGCGTTCCTGCTCTCGCTCGCCGGGCTTGCCGCAACGACCCTCTATCAGGCGCTGGACACGGTGCCCGAGGCGTTGACGCACAGCGTCGTCGACTGGGTCATGACGGGGGCGATCTGGTGCGTCGCGCTGGGGCTGCTGGGCTTTGCGATCCGCATGCGCCAGCGTGGCGTACTGGCACGCGGGCGGAACGCCTGAACCAGCGTTCCGCCCCCAAGGCCCGCTTGTTCAGCCTTTCGCCTTCTGGCGGATCAGCCGCAGGTAGGTGTCGGCCACGGCGTGGTTGATCTTGTCCCAGTCGAAATCGGCCGCGCGCGTTTCGCCCGCAGCCCCATGCGCGAGGCGCAGCGCCGGGTTTTCGATGTAGGCGCGGATCGCCTCGGCAAACTGGCGCACGGCTCCTGGCGGTACCAGGCGGCCGGAGACACCGTCGGCGACGAGGCTCTGGCTGCCGGTCGCTGCGGCGGCTACCACCGGCACCGCGCAGGCCATCGCCTCGAGCGTGACGTTGCCGAAGGTCTCGGTTACCGAAGGGTTGAACAGCAGGTCCATCGAGGCGACCGCACGGCCCAGGTCCGCGCCCTGCTGGAAGCCGACGAAGGCGCCATCGGGCAAGCGGCTCTCGAACCATTCGCGGGCCGGACCCTCGCCGATGACGATCACCTTGAACGGCACGCCGCGCCGACGCAGGTCGTCGAGCGTGTCCGAATAGACGTCGAGCCCCTTTTCCATGACCAGTCGGCCCAGAAAGCCGATCGCGACGTCATTGTCGGCAATGCCCAGAGACTGGCGCCAGGCGTTGTCGCGGCGGGCGGGATTGAACACCTCGCGGTCGACCCCGCGCGACCAGATCGTCACGTCGTAGTTCATGCGCTGCTCGCGCAGCAGCTGGGCCATCGATTCCGAAGGCGCGACGAGCGCGCTGCAGCGGCGATAGAAACGGCGCAGCACGGCCTCGATGACCGGTTCGCCCCAGGCCATGTTGTAGTAGCGCAGGTACGTCTCGAAGCGGGTGTGGACCGAGGCCAGCACCGGCAGATCGCGGTGGCGCGCCCAGGTTACCGCCTGGTGGCCGACCGGGTCGGGCGAGGAGACGTGGACGATGTTGGGCGAAAAGCGCTTGAGGTCGCGCTTGGCCTTGCCCGCCAGCAGGAGCGGGATGCGGTATTCGGCGCGGCCGGGGATCGGCACCGCGCAGACGCCGACGAGGTCGCCGGTCGGCGCGAAGGCCGGTTCCTTGACCACCGGTGCGTAGACGCGCACCTGGGCGCCCTGGCGCAGGAGGTACTCCACCAATCGGTTGAGCGCCTGGTTAGCCCCATCGCGAACGTAATTGTAGTTGCCCGAGAAAAGGGCGATGCGAAGATCGGCAATGTCCATGGTGGGCGCGCCATAGCCGCCCCCGGCGCTCTTGGCGAGGGGGCTCTGTCCGCGCGCGGGGGACGAGGACGCTTTTTGTAGCGCACAGGCCTCGTTCCGGCGCGCTTCGCGCCTTTCTTCCTCGCCCCACCGGGACTTGACGCGCGGCCCGCGCGCCAGAGCCCCGGCGGGGCGAAGCGTGCCGTTGCCGGTCACACGCGTCCTCGCCGGGGTGGTGGTGTCAGCGGTGGTCGCGATAGCGACGATCGTCGTGCCAGTCGCGATCGTGACGGCGGCGCTCGTCGTGGTGTCGATCGTAGCCGCGATCGTGGTGCCGGTCGCGCCGGTCGTAGTGACGGTCGGCCCGATAGCCACGGCCCCATTCACGGTAGTGGTCGCGGTAGTACGGCGCGTAATAGCGCGTGTAGTAGCGATCGCGGTAATAGCGGTCGGGGTAGCCTTCGTAGTAGTAGTAATAGCCCGGACGGTCGCGCAGCGTGACATAGCGGCGCGCCGAATAGCGGCTGCGGTCGTAGTAGTAGCGGTCGCCGCGGTCGGCCAGCGAGGCGCCCACGGCCAGACCCAGGATCCCGGCGCCAATCGCGATGGCGGCGGTGTCGCCGCCGTCGCGATAGTGGTCGCGTGCCATGGCCTGCGGTGCTGCGCCCGCCAGCGCGCAGGCTCCGGCCGCCGCGCCAAGGCCGATCTTGAAGGCAAGCCCTCGCAATCCCTTTTTCATGATGTCGCACTCCCTTTGTGGACTTTAAAAAGACGGGCCGAATACGGCGGGTTCGGCCGGTTTGGTGGGTCTGGAGTAGCGGCGCGGGCGTGAATGCTGACTGAATTGTTGCAACCCATTGCAATGCATCCCTCGGAGTGTCGCAAGGGCGGGGCCGGTTACCGCTATGTTGCGTCTCTATTTTGTAAAATTCCATAGCGCGGTAAGAATTTGGAAGCGGCTTGGGTGCATGGAGCGGGGGTGATGACACGCCTGCCTGCCTTGCCTCGATCGATTCTGTGCGCGCTCTTGTGTACGCTGGTCGCTGCGAGCCTGGCGTGCGGATGGCCTCGGGCGGCCCTCGCGCAGGAGGGCGCCGCTTCGCTCAAGGCCTGCCACGCGGTGACGAATGTCGAACGGCAGGTCGCCGCGGGCCCGGTGCCGGGCCTTCCGGCGTTTTCCTGTGCAGGAGAGCCTTCCGGCTATCAGCATGCCAGCTTGTGGTATCGCATCACGCCCGGGGGTGCCGAGGGCGCCAGCCAGGAACCGGTGTTGATGATCGGCAATTCGCGGTTTGATCGTCTGACCGTGTGGTTCCGCTATGCCGATGGTGCGATACGCCGGGAAGAGGTGCGCGCCGGGCACTATGGGCAGCACTGGCGCGCGGGCGGGCAGATCGCGTTCGAGCCTCCCCAGCGCGACGTGCCTTTGCGCGCGATGGTGGTGCGTTTCGATCGTCCGGCCAGCGCGTCCTTGCTGCGGCTGCGGCTGATCGACCGCGCCGAACTGAGCCGCGAATCGACCCTGCTGGCCGGACTGATCGGGGCGGCGATGACCCTGCTTGCGGTGGGCGCGCTGTTCAATTTCACGCTTGCCCTGAGCAGCCGGTTCAGCTTCTCGATCTGGCAGGCGGGCTGGGCGGTGTGCATGGTGGCCTGGGGCGCGCTGTGGTCGCAGCTTGCGTTGTTCGTCTGGCCGGGGCTGGCCGGGGCACCTTCGGCGCAGATCTGCACCGGGCTGTCGTGCCTGGCGGTCGCGCTTGCCTCATTGAGTGTGCTGACCGCGATCGAGGCGAGCTGCCTGTCCTGGCGGCTGCGCGTTCCGACGCTGGCGCTGGCGCTGCTGATCGCGGCGCTGGGCCTTCCGCTCAGCCTGCTGCGTTCCGGCCCCTTCGGCGCGCTGGGCGATGCACTGGGCGCGCTGATGCTGCTCGACCTGCTGGCGGTCAGCGCGTGCCTCGTTGCGGGGTGGCGTGCGGGCAGCCGCGAGGCGCGCTTCTATGTCGGTGCCTGGGCGGTGCCGATGGCGACGCTTGCGGTGATCGAGCTGGTCGACATCGACACCTGGTTCTACGGCGCGGGATCGCAGATCGTGATCCTGTGCGCGGCGGCGTGGCAGACCCTGTTCCTCTCGGTCGCCTCCTCGCGCGCGAGCGGGCAACTGCGCGCCGAGCGCGACCTGGCCCTGCGCGCCGAAGCGCAGGCGCGCGAACTGGCGCGGATCGACCCGCTGACGGGATTGCGCAACCGGCGCGGTTTCCAGGATGTGGTCGAGCCCATGCTGGCCCATGCCGGAGCGCGGGGCGGGCATTTCGCGTTGCTGCTGCTCGACGTCGACCGGTTCAAGGCGGTCAACGACACCTTCGGGCACGATGCGGGCGACGCGGTGCTGGTGGCCATCGCGCGGTGCCTCGATACGCGCCGCAGCGAGACCTGCCGGGTGGCCCGTCTGGGCGGTGAGGAGTTCGCGCTGGCGGTGGGCGGGCTCGAAGGGTTTGCCTTGCTGCGCTTTGCCGACGACCTGCGCCGCGCGATCGCCGCGTGCGAGCATGGCGAGGCGACCGGCGGGCAGGCGGTGACGGTGTCGATCGGCCTTGCCAGCGCGCGGCCGGGCATGACCTTCCGCGATCTTTACCGCGACGCCGACGCGGCGCTCTATGCGGCCAAGAACAGCGGGCGCAACCGTGTCGTCGCGCACCGCGATCTGGACCTTCGCGCCGGGGCGGGGGGCTGACGGCGCGATTGTCCGATGAAACGCCGCGCAAGCCCGCTGCGGCGCGTTTTCGTGCAATTGCGCAATCTGGCAACATTTCGTTACGAACCGGAAGGGCGGGGGACACCGCGCGTGTCCAGATACGATCCCAGAGATTACGAAAAGGGACGTATCGCCATGCTTACCGCCATCCTGATTGCCACGTCGGCCTTCGCGCTTCCGGCCACCGTCGAACCCACGCTCGCCCTCCATCCCAAGCGCCCGGTTCTTGCCGCCAAGGGGGTCGTTGCCGCGCGCACCCATGGTGAGGAAGCCGAAGGGGCCGCGCTCGAGCCGCGCGCTCCGGCCTGCTTCCCGCACCCGACCAAGAACGCCACCTGCCGCCACGCGCTGGCCCGCGCCAACGCATCGGCGCAACCCGCGGTGCGCTACGCCGATGCGGGCGAGGCGCGCCTCCAGGCCGACTGAGGCGGCTGCCCCCGATCCTGCCACGCTCCTGCCGCGATCCGGTCCCGGCAGGAGCGTGACGGCACGCGTTGGTTCATGCCGTTTGCCTCGCTCCCGCAGGAGCAGTATCAGGACCTGCCGTTCGACGTTCGAAGCCGATGAGTACAGCGCTTACACCTATGTCTTCCAGTCCGCTCCCCACGGGCCCCGCAACCATCCTCCTGGTCGAGGATGATGGCGCGCTTCGCACCCTGACCGCCCGCGCGCTGCGCCAGAGCGGCTTCAACGTCTTCACCGCCGCGACCGGCGCGGAGATGTGGGTGACCTTGCGCGAATCGCCGGTCAGCCTCGTCGTGCTCGACATCATGTTGCCCGGTACCAGTGGCTTCGACCTGTTCCGCCGCCTGCGCCGCGAGAGCGACATTCCGATCATCTTCATCAGCGCCCGCGGGAGCGAGGAAGACCGCGTGCTTGGCCTCGAACTGGGCGCGGACGATTATCTCGCCAAGCCCTTCAGCACCCGCGAACTGGCCGCGCGCGTCAGCGCGGTGCTGCGCCGCGGGGCGAGCACGGCCGAGACCGGCGGCGATTTGACGGGCGAGGGGCGCTCGGGCGATACCATCGTGTTCGACGGCTGGCAGCTTTCGCAGGCGCGGCGCGAGCTGCGCTCGCCCGATGGCGCGATCGTCGATCTGACCGGCGCCGAATTCGATCTGCTTTCCACGTTCCTGGGCTATCCCCAGCGCGTGCTCGGGCGCGAGCGGCTGATGGAGCTGTCGCGCTCGCGTATCGGGGACAGTTCGGACCGCAGCATCGATGTGCTGGTCAGCCGCCTGCGCCGCAAGCTCCAGACCGAAGGCGGCGATTCGCCGATCGTCACCGTGCGCGGCGTGGGCTACATGTTCCGGGCGGAAGTGGCGCGCGCCTGATGGGCGAGCGGGTGCTGGCGTACGTGCGACGCCTGGGTCTGCCCGAACGCCTGATCGCGGTGCTGCTGATCGTCGTCGCGGTCGATTTCGCGACGAACACGATGCTGTTCGAAAGCGCCAATTCGTTCGAATTGCGCCGCGACGATGCCGAACGGATCGCGGAAAACCTGGTGCTTGCCTCGCGCGCGCTCGAACGGGTCAGCGCGCAGACGCGCCCGCGCATCGCCCAGGCGCTCAGCACCGATCGCTTCACGCTCGAATGGGTCGATACCCAAAAGCGCCATCGCGGCCCGCTGGGGCTCGCCAACTTGCGCGCACAAGTGGTCGAGTTCGAGCCCGTGCTGGCGCGCTCGGATATCGAGCTGCATCTGGAGGAAGTGCCCGGACGCGGCAATATCGGCGGCTCGATGCAGCTCGACGATCGCAGCGTGCTCAAGTTCCACACCCATGCCAACGCCGCCTGGAAGTTGACCGCAGGCCGCTTCATCAGTCTCGTCCTGCCAACGCTGCTGCTGGTGGCGCTGGCCTGGGTGCTGCTGCGCGCGGCCTTGGGGCCTCTGCGCGCGGTGATCGGGGCGACCCGCCAGTTCGGCTCGGGGCCGCCGCAGATCGTCGCCGAGCGTGGCCCGGAGGAAATGCGCCAGCTCATCCGCGCGGTGAACGAGATGCAGGAACGCATCCACCAGTCGCTCAAGGACCGCACGCAGACGATGCTGGCGATCGGGCACGATCTCAAGACCCCGCTCGCGCGTATGCGGCTGCGGCTGGATGACACGGCGCTCGATCCGGACCTGCGCGATGGTTTCGCGCACGACGTCGACGAAATGCGCATGCTCATCGAATCGATTCAGGCCTATGTCGATACCGGCGGGGAGGCGATCGCGAGCGAGCGGATCGATGTCGCGGTGATGGCCCAGACGCTGGTCGACACCGCGGCCGATCACGGCGCCGATGCGACCTACGCGGGCGTGGGCCATGCGGTGGTGCGCGCAAGGCCGGTGCAGATCCGCCGCGCGCTGTCCAATCTCATCGAGAACGCGCTGCATTACGGCGGCAACGTTCACGTCACGGTGAGCAAGGACGGCGATGCGGTGGTGATTGCGATCGAGGATGATGGGCCGGGCATCGCGTCCGAGCGCATCGCCGATGCCATGCAGCCCTTCGTGCGGCTCGACACCGCGCGCGCGCGATACCGCGGGCATGGGGCTGGGCCTGCCGATCGTCCAGAAGGCGGTGCGCATGGAGAACGGCACGCTCGATCTGGTGAACCGCGAAACGGGTGGCCTGCGCGCCACGATCCGTCTTCCTGTTTCTGGAACAGATTGATTCGTTTCGAAAAATGCACGTCCAGTTGCGCTGGGTGCGTCGCAGCAAAACTTCGTAACACACTCGCACGCAGCCAGCCAATCACCTGACATAGCTTGGACGTCAAACCCCGCCTTCACGTCGGCCGGGTTGCCCGTTCAACCATACAAGGTGACGAAACGTGAATGAACTCATCGGTCGCGTCTTCCACTTCGAGAAGTCCATTTTTCCCGCCAGCAGCGAGCTGTTCAGCAAGCTGACGACCCATGGCCAGTCGCCCAAGGCGCTGATGATCTCGTGCGCCGATTCGCGCATCGTGCCCGAACAGATCATGCAGGCCGAACCCGGCGACCTGTTCGTCTGCCGCAACGCGGGCAACATCGTGCCGCCTTACGCCACGCTCAACGGCGGCGTGACCTCCACCGTCGAATACGCCGTCGCGGCGCTGGGGGTGAGCGACATCATCGTGTGCGGCCATTCGGATTGCGGCGCGATGAAGGCGCTGTCCGATCCCACCGGGCTGGAGGCGATGCCCAATGTCGCGGCCTGGCTCAAGCACGGCGCGGCGGCCGAGCACATCGTCTCGACCTGCCACCACGGCCTTGACGGCAAGGAGCGTGTGCGCGCGATCACGCTGGAGAACATCATCGCGCAGATCAGCCACTTGCGCACGCACCCCTCGGTCGCGGCGGGCATCGCGCGCGGCGAGATCACGCTGCACGGCTGGTTCGTTGATATCCACGCCGGGCAGGTGCTCGGCCTTGACGGTGAGACCGGCGAATTCGTGCCGCTGCGCGAAGACCGCGACCTGCCCGTCGCGCTTGCCGCGCGCAGCCGCATCGCCAGCGAGCTGGCCGAGGCGGCGGAATGAGCGCGGCCCCTTCCTCGTCCGCGCCCGATGCGGCGCCGGCCGGATCGGGCGATGGCGCGGGCGGTCTCTTCGCGCACTTCGGGCGTGATTTCACCGCCTCGATCGTCGTCTTCCTGGTCGCCATGCCCTTGTGCATGGGGATCGCCATCGCGTCGGGTGTCCCGCCCGAAAAGGGGCTGGTGACCGGGATCATCGGGGGCATCGTGGTGGGCCTGTTCGCGGGCTCCCCGCTCCAGGTTTCGGGCCCGGCGGCCGGGCTTGCGGTCATCGTGTTCGAATTCGTGCGCGAGCACGGGCTCGAAACGCTGGGGCCGGTTCTGCTGCTGGCGGGCGTGTTGCAGCTCGTGGCGGGCTGGGCGCGGCTGGGCGGGCTGTTCCGCGCGATCAGCCCGGCGGTGGTCCACGGAATGCTGGCCGGGATCGGCGCGCTGATCGTGATCGGCCAGTTCCACATCCTGTTCGACGCCAAGCCGGCATCGAGCGGGACGGCGAACCTGGCCGCCATTCCGGGGCGCGTGTTCGGGATCGATCTGGCCAACGCCAGTTCGACTGAAATCGCGCTGGGCCTTGGCCTGCTGACCATCGTGGTGATGCTGGGCTGGGAAAAGCTGCGGCCCAAGGCGCTTGCGCTGGTGCCCGGCGCGCTGCTCGGCGTGCTGGCCGCGACACTGGTGGCCTGGACCATGGGGCTTTCGGTGGCGCGTATCGAGGTGCCTGCATCGATCGGCTCGGCCTTTGCGCTGCCCACCAGCGCGGCTTGGTTCGCCCCGCTGGCAAGCCCCGCGCTGATGATTACCGCGCTGGCCATAGCCTTTATCGCCAGCGCCGAGACGCTGCTCTCGGCCGCAGCGGTCGATCGCATGCACGACGGCGTGCGCACCAAGTACGACAAGGAGCTGAGCGCGCAGGGGATCGGCAACATGCTGTGCGGGCTGGTCGGCGCGCTGCCGATGACCGGGGTCATCGTGCGCTCTTCGGCCAACGTCCAGGCGGGCGCGCGCACGCGCCTCTCGACGATGCTGCACGGTATCTGGATCCTGGGCTTCATCGCGCTGCTGCCCTGGCTGCTGCGCGAAGTGCCGATGGCCTCGCTCGGCGGCGTGCTGGTCATCACTGGATGGCGGCTCGTCAGCCTCAAGCACGTGACGCACCTCTACCGCAACCACGGGTATCTGCCCGCGGCGATCTGGGCGGTGACGTTCGTTCTGGTGGTCACCACGGACCTGCTGACCGGCGTGCTGGTCGGCCTTGCGCTCTCGGTGATCGAACTGCTGCCCCACGTGCGCGACATCCGGCTCAAGGTGCACGAGCACGAGGAAGAGGAAGGGCCGCGCGTGGCGCTGCACGGTGCGGCGACCTTCGTCGGGCTGACCCGCCTCAACTCGGTGCTCGAGCGTCAGCCGCACGACAAGCCGGTCCACCTCGATCTGGGGAGCGTGCGCGGCATGGACCACACCACCGCCGAGACGCTCAGCGAATGGATCTCGCGGCGCCGCCAACGCGGCCATGCTGACCGGATCACGGGGTCCGAGGCGATCCTGCGGCCGCTCGGCGGCTGAGCCGATAGGCGCCGCATAAGGACACGATGCCGGCGGGACCCTCACGGCCGCCGGCATTATCCTGGGCCGCAACCTGACACACGGCGCCGCTGCGCGCCTGGGGTGTCCGGTTGCGGCCCGTTTTTCGGCGCATTGGTATCAGCGCGTGTCGGTAGATTGCAGAGCAACACTTTGTTACCTTCGCGCAAGTATCGCGAAGAAATGATGCGCTAGGCCTGCCCTTGCTGTCCTGAAACGCGGCCGCCACGTAGCGGGTCGCGGCAGGGGAGCCGCAGGATGGAACGTGAAAAACCACATAGAATATGAGGGACGTTCCAGAAATGACCATTCGTATGCTTGCAGGCGCGGCCTGCCTTGCGGCTTCCTGCCTTGCCCTGGCCAATCCCGTCGCGGCGCAGGACGAAGCGGCCAAGCCTTTCACTTTCTCCGGCGAAGCCACCGTTACCACCGACTACCGCTATCGCGGCGTCTCGATGACCGACAAGGAAATGGCGATCCAGGCCGGGATCTCGGTAGCGCACGAAAGCGGCGTCTATGCTGGAACCTGGGGTTCCAACCTGGCCGGTTGGGGCACCTTTGGCGGTTCGAACACCGAACTGGACCTTTACGCGGGCTACAGCACCGAAATCGGCAGCGGGGTCAGCGCGGACATGGGGCTTACCTGGATCATGTACCCCGGCGGCCTCGACACGACCGACTTTGCCGAATTCTACCTCTCGTTCTCGGGCGATCTGGGGCCGGCCAGCGCGACGCTGGGCGTCAACTACGCGCCCAAGCAGGAAGCGCTGGGGCCCTGGTACAACAGCGCCGCGTCCGAGGATTACGACAATCCCGGCGCCAAGAGCGACAATCTCTACATCCACGGTGAGCTGAGCTCGGCCATTCCCGACACGCCGCTCACGCTCAACGCGCACCTGGGCTATTCGAACGGCAACAAGGGCCTGGGTCCCTGGGGGACGAGCCTTGCGCCGACCGGCGAATACCTCGACTGGAGCCTGGGTGCGGACCTCGCGCTGGGCCCGGTGACGCTGAGCGTGGCCTATATCGACACCGACCTGTCGGCTTCGGAAACGGCCTATCTCAAGCCCAATTTCTCCTCCAGCAAGAACGGCTCCTCGATCGCGGGATCGACCGTGGTGTTCTCGGTCTCGGCGGGGTTCTGAACCCGCGCTGCAGGCCTTTGGCCGCTTAAGCGAAAACCCCCGGTCGCGCAGGCGGCCGGGGGTTCTTTGTGCCGGGAGGAGGTGGCCCGGCCGTTATCGGATGTAGGAGGGCTCAGAAGCCCCGCCCGCCGCCGCCGTGGTCGCCTCCGCGATCACCGCCACCGCGCTCGCCGCCCCGATCGTTGCCGTGCTGGCCGCCGCGGTCGCCGCCATGGTCGCCGCCCCGGTCGGGACCGCCTTGGGCATAGTCACCCCGGCCGCGCTCGCCGCCCTGCGGACCGCGGGCGTAACGGGCGTATTCGTCGCGGCTGTGGCGGTGGCCGTCACCGTCCCAGTAGTAGCCGTCGCGCCATTCCCAACCGCTCACGTAAGCCGGACCGTAGCCGTAGGCATAGCCATCGTCGTAGTAGCGATCGGAGTTGCTCGACGCGATGATCGCGCCTAGCGCAACGCCCAGGATCCCGGCGCCCACCGCGACGGCGGCGGTGTTGTCGTGCCCGCGGTAGGCATCGCGCGCCATCGCCGGGCTGGTCGAAACGATCGCGGTGGCCGCCAGCGTGCCGGCGAGAATGGTCTTCTTGAAAATGGTCATGATCCTCAACTCCTGTGCTGGGGGCGGTGAAGTAACCGGTGAGCCCCTGTTGCCTCTCTTCTAGGGCAACCGGGCTGAACACAGCGGGATCAGGTCTGGCAGACAGCGTTCATTAGTGTCGGCAATTGTATGAAAAGGGGGCTCAACCCCGCTCTCGCGGTGCCGCAGTGCGGCAATTGGGCATGGTTTGATACAATTGCCGGTAAACCGGCCCATAAGCTGGTGCCGCGCGCGTTCAGTATCCGGTGTAGCGCCCCGGCCGGTGCCAGACGTAGAGGATGCCCCCCGTCGCCGCGACGCCGAGCAGCGACCAGAGCATCTGTTCCAGGTCGAGGCTGATGAGCGAAAACAGCAGCACACAGGCATCGAAAGTCATCTGCGTGCGTCCCGCGTTCCAGCCGCGCGTGCGGTAAAGCCACAGGACGATCGCGCCCGAACCGCCTGAACCGGCGGCGTGGCGGGCCAGCGCGAGCGCGCCCATGCCGATCACCGTACCGCCCACGATCGCGGCGGCCGGGCGGCTGATCTGCGCAATCTGGAAGACATGCGGCGCCAGGGCTGTCAGCGCGAAGACCCCGAAGGTGACGATCAGCGTCTTGATCAGGAAGCCGTGTCCCATCGCGCGGATGGTGATCGCCAGCATGGGTAGGGTCAGCGCGGCGTAGAGCAGGCCGACGGGAATTCCGGTGATGTAGCGCAAGGTCAGCGCGAGCCCGGCGACACCGCCGGTCGCCAGTTGCGCCCTTTGCAGGATAACCACGCCCAGGGAGAGCAGCAGCGTGCCCACGATCAGCGCGTAGACATCCTCGAACAGGCTGTGCGGGGTGGCGTGGGGAATGGCTCCGGCAAGGGCGCGGGTGGGCTCGGGCGCCATCGCCTCATCCGCCGCGGTGCTCTGGTCCACCATGGTCTTGCTCTGCTCGGTCACAACGCGAATCCTCCCCCGGTTCGAACTTACGCCTTTCCCGCAAGCCGCTGTACCCAAGCTGCTTCGATGCCATCCATTCCCGTTGTATGATTATTTCGCCATATTAGTTTATAATGGCGCATGCACGCAAGTCTCGAAATGTGTTTCGGAGCGAAAACCCGGCGCGGGGAGGATGGGTTTCAGCGGGCCGCAGGGTGAAGATTGGCCGGGGTGTAGCACTCCAC
The DNA here is from genome assembly GCF_022832435.1 of Novosphingobium organovorum. Lineage (GTDB taxonomy): Bacteria > Pseudomonadota > Alphaproteobacteria > Sphingomonadales > Sphingomonadaceae > Novosphingobium > Novosphingobium organovorum. The sequence continues at coordinate 26,878 of NZ_JALHLF010000037.1, forward strand.
CAGATAGGACAGCGGCCGCCCGTCGGGCAGGACGAGCATGGCCTGGTGGGTCGAGATGGTATCGCGCGGGCAGGTCCCGGCCGGCCCGGCCACGCGGGCCAGCGCGACGCGGTGAAAGCCGAGCGGGGCGACCACTTTGCCGAACGGGCGATCGGTGGTGGCCAGTGTCGCGTTCATCGCGCTGGTCAGCCGCTCGGGCACGTACCAGTTCCAGGCGACGGAAAGCACGGTGGCGCCGCAGCGCAGTTCGACATGGCGCAGCGCGATGCTTTCGTGCGCGGCGGGCTTGAGGTGGCTGGCGGGGCGGCCCTGCGCGGGCACGGCCTGCATCGGGCGCGAATGCGCGGTGATCGTGGCCGGGGTGCCCAGGTGATGCAGCGCGCACCACTGTTCGAGCGCGAGCGTGGCGCTGTCATGGCTCGAGAGCATGGCCTCGAACGCGGCAAGGGTTTGCGGCGAGGCGGCGGCGGTGTTCATCGGGGCGCTCACCGGGGTGTGCGTCGGGCTGGCCGGAGCGGCGAGCGGCGTGGCCGAGCCGGTTGCGGCGAGCGTTGCGGCCAGGAGGGGCGTGGCAGCCCGAGCGAAGCCGGGGTCAAATCCCACCCGGTACCGCCTCGCGGCCAAGCGCGCCAAGCCCTTCGACGAGCGCGCGGGTGCAGGCGGCGAGATGCTCGCGATCGATCGAGCGGATCACGAAATTGGCCCCCGTCCGGCCTTCGCCCCAGAACGGGTAGGAGCCGATCTGGCAGCTTTCGTGCGCCTTTTCGGTTTCGCGCAGGAGATCGGCGACTTCGCTTTCGCCCACCCAGCACCCGATCGTCTCGCACAGCAGCGGCGCGCCGCCTTCGAGCGTTCCGGTGAGCGCTTCGAGCATCCCGGCGGTGATGCTCGGCACGCCGGCCATGATGAACACGTTTCCAGCCCGGATGCCCGGCGCGCCGGTGTAGCGGTTGGGGATCAGGCTGGCCCCTTGCGGCGTGCGCGCCATGCGCAGGCGCGCCTCGGTCAGCCCGCCCCGGGTGGTGTAATAGTCTTCGAGGATGGCGCGCGCCTCGGGGTGGACGATGACCGGCACGCCCAGCGCCTGTGCGATCGCATCGACGGTGATGTCGTCGTGGGTCGGGCCGATGCCCCCGGTGGTGAACAGGTAATCGTTGCGCGCGCGCAGGATATTGACCGCCTCGATGATGGCCGGGGTATCGTCGGCGACCACGCGCACCTCCTTCAGGCGGATGCCCTGGACCTGGAGCCAGGCGGCGACTTGCGCGATGTTCTTGTCGTGCGTGCGGCCGGAGAGGATTTCGTCGCCGATGACGACGAGGGCGGCCGTGAAGATTCGCGAAGAATTTGCCATCCCCCATCGCTAGGCGAAATGGCGGTCCGCTTCCAGCCCTTCGCGGTTGCAGAATTGGCGGCGACCGTGCGGCGCCAACCCCGTTCGAACGCTCCTGCGCAGATGTCCTTATGGGAGAGGCAGGGGGATGTTGGAGGGCAATCCGCTAACCTTGCACCTCACGAGGCCGCGCAAACGCGATGTGGGCGCGCCGTTGGAGCGAGGCTCGGGGGTGTGGTCCGCCCCGGGGCCGCTCGGAGTGATCGGCAAGGGAAGGGAGGGCATGACGGCAGGAGAGGGCAGGGTCGGCGACATGGCGGACGCGCTCGAGGGCGACTGGTCGATCGCCAGCCGTCTGGCGGCGATCAATTCCTCGTTCTGCCTGCTCGAAATGGCGCCCGATGGGAGCATTCTCCACGCGAACCGCAATTTCCTGCAGCTCATGGGCTACACGCTCAGGCAGTTGAAGGGGCAAAGCCACCGGGGCCTGTGCTTCGAGGACTACGCGCAGTCGGGGGAATACGCCGAATTCTGGTCGCGTCTGCGCTCCGGGCGTTTCGTCGATCAGGTGCACCGTCGGCGCAAGGCTGACGGTAGCGTGGTGTGGTTCCAGGCGGTCTATGTCCCGGTGCTCTCACCCCAGGGCGAGGTTCGGCGCATTCTCAAGGTGGCGATCGACGTGACCCTGGCGCAGGCGCTCAAGGCCGAATCGGAATCGAAATTGAAGGCGCTGGCGCAGACCAACGGCATTGCCGAATTCGCCCTCGACGGCACGGTTCTCGCCGTCAACGAGACCTTCCTTCGTCTCTTCGGGTACGCGGGGGACGAAGCCGATGCGGTCATCGGGCGCCACCATACGCTGTTCTGCGCGCCGGATTACGCCGCTTCGGCCGAATACGCGCGGTTCTGGGAGATCCTGCGCAGCGGGCGCCACCACAGCGGGATCTATCGCCGCGTGTCGCGCGAGGGGGAGAGCTTGTGGATTTCGGCCAGCTACAACCCGATTTGCGACAGCGACGGGCAGGTCGAGCGCATCTTGAAGTTCGCACAGGACATCACCAGCACGTTCGAGGACAACCTGCAGCACGTCCAGCAGATCGACGCGCTGTCCTCGGTCCAGCCGGTGGTCACTTTCGACGTCGATGGCGTGATCCGCGATGCCAGCGCGCGCTTCCTTGCCGTGGCGGGCGTGCGGACGCGCCAGATTCTCGGGCGCCGGATCGAGCAGGTCTTCGCGCTCGATCGCCTGATCGCAGCGCGCGGCGCGCACTGGTGGGGCGCGCTGGTGGAGGGAGAGGGGCTGACCGGCAAACTGGCCCTGCGCGCGCCGCCCGGCGAGCGCGAGGGGCCGGTCTTGACCGCCTCGTTCCACCCGATTCGCAACGCCGATGGGAGAACCGTCAGCGTTGTCATGGTCGGGCAGGCGGGCCCGGTCGCCGACGCGGTGCGGCACGAGGCCCCTGACGAGGCCCGCGTCCAGATCGGCTAGCCAGTGCATGAAGCGGCACAGGGCGCAGGAAGACCCCATGAAAATGGACCGGAAAAGGCTGGAGATCGCCTGTCTGTAACGCCAGTGTCATCGCGTGCGTGAACAGTCATCACGGCGCGCAAGGACTGCCATCCCGCCGCGCAGGCGCAAAAAAAAGGCCGGCCCGAGAGGCCAGCCTTTGGAAGTTTTTTGGGAGAGGATGCCTGAAAGGCCTAGTCTGTATGCGCTAACACTGGCCGTGCCGCAAATGCGAAAAATTCGGCGATAGGTGCATTTCTTGCAATCAATTCATGCGCTTCGTGCACTGTAAAATGCAACTGCACTGCATATCGAATTGAAATTAAACAATAATACGAAATTTTGGCGCAGTGTGACGGCCCCGGAATGACTCCGAGTTATCGCCGCATTGTACCAAAGTCCTATGCCGGGGTGATGGCGCCGAACAGGTCGTGCTCGTCCGCGTCCTCGATCCGGGCGAGGACGATGTCGCCCGCCTTGAGATCGCTGCTGACGTCGCGCAAGTAGACGTTGCCGTCGATTTCCGGGGCATCGGCCTCGGACCGTCCGGTCGCGCCGATGTCGCCATCGTCGTCAGGCTCGCCAACTTCATCGATAATGACGGGAAGCACGCGGCCGACCTTGGCCTGGAGCTTGGCCGCGCTGATCGCGGCGGTCTTCTCCATGATTCGCGCGTAACGCTCTTCCTTGACCGCCTCGGGTACGGCGCCAGGCAGGTCGTTCGCGCTGGCCCCTTCGACCGGTTCGAAGCGGAACGCGCCGACACGATCGAGCTGAGCTTCGTCGAGCCAGTCGAGCAGATACTGGAAATCGGCCTCGGTCTCACCGGGGAAACCGACCACGAAGCTCGAACGAATCGCGATATCGGGACAGATTTCGCGCCAGGCGCGCAGCCGGTCGAGCACCTTGGCCTCGTTCGCCGGGCGCTTCATGGATTTGAGGACCGAGGGTGCGGCGTGCTGGAAAGGAATGTCGAGATAGGGCGTGATGAGCCCTTCGGCCATCAGCGGGATGACCTGATCGACATGCGGATAGGGGTAGACGTAGTGCAGGCGTACCCAGGGGCGCTGGCCGCTGGCGTCGGTTAACTGGCCCAGCTCGCGCGCGAGGTCGGTCATGTGGGTGCGCACGGGATTGCCCTTCCACGCGCGTTCCTCGTGGCGCACGTCGACGCCATAGGCCGAGGTGTCCTGGCTGATGACGAGCAGCTCGCGCGTCCCGGCCTGAACCAGCTTTTCCGCCTCGCGCAGCACCGCATCGATTCGCCGGCTGGCGAGCTTGCCGCGCAGCGAAGGGATGATGCAGAACGAGCAGGCGTGGTTGCAGCCTTCGGAAATCTTGAGATAGCCGTAGTGGCGCGGGGTTAGCTTGACGCCGCCATCCTCGCCGAATTCGCCGCCGCGCGCCTGCGGGATGAGATCGACATAGGGCGAAAGTTCGGGCGGCGCGGCATCGTGTACGGCGCCCACCACATCCTCGTACTGGTGCGCGCCGGTGACGGCGAGGACCTGCGGGAAGCGGGCGCGGATCGCCTCGGCCTCGTTGCCCATGCACCCGGTCACGATCACGCGGCCGTTTTCGGCAATCGCCTCACCGATCGCGGCGAGGCTTTCCTCCTTCGCCGAATCGAGAAAGCCACAGGTGTTGACGAGCACCACGTCGGCGCCGGCATAGTCCGCGCTCATCTGATAGCCGTCGGCGCGCAGACGCGTGAGAATGCGTTCGGAATCAACAAGTGCCTTGGGGCAGCCGAGGCTGACCATGCCGACCTTGGGCGGAGAGGGGATTTCAATAGCCATGGGAATCGGCGCCCGATACGCGTATTGCGCGCGGTTGTCACGAAAAAGCCGTTCGGGGCCAGGCACCCCCGGTGCGCCGGGAAGCGCGCCGCGGCCGGGAAGGGACCATCACGCCATGCAAATCGCGATTACCAAGGGACGAGGCAGCGATCGTGTCGCGATCGTGCGGGCGGACGGTTCGCGTGCCCAAGCGCAGGTTGTGCACAAGGGTATCCTGCCGCACGATGCGGTCCATTTCTTCGTCGAACGCGGGCTGGGCCTGAAACGGGGTTTCTGGGGGCTGCTGGCCGAGGGGCACCACCCCGATGATCTCGCGCGGCTGGCGTGTGAAGCCGGACATGCCAGCGCCGCCCGCGCGCAGGTCCCCCAGAACATCATCGTCGAACTGCTCCAGGCCGAGCGGCTGGTCGAATGCTTCGAGGCGGATGCCTGGTCGGGGGCAGGGGACAATGCGGCGCTTGGCGCGATGGCGCAGGCGGGCTGCGCGGCCTCGCACGTGCCGCTGCCCGCGCTGCGCGACGAGGATCTCGACAGGGTGCGCGAGGCTTTGACGCAGTTTGGGTGCGAATGGATGGACGCGCCGGTTGGATTTGTGGCACGGCTGACCTGGGCGTGATGGCGCGTGGAGCCGGACTTTGACGCTCAAGTCTATGGAAGGAAAGTGAAATGGGTCCTGTAAACTGGCTGGCGGTGGGCCTTGCGACGGTGCTGGGCGTCGCCCTCGGCCTGGTCTGGAACGGGATGCCGTTTCGCGATGGCCGCTCGATCGCGCCGCGCCCGGCCAAGCGGGTGATGAACCTGCTCAGCGTGGTCTTTGCCTGCTTTCTTGCCGCTGCGATGTTCGGCCATGCCTTTGCGCGGATCGGGGCGGAGACGCTCGCGGTCAAGCCCTGGCTCTATTTCATGCAGACCGGCGGAATCGCGCTGGCCTTCGTCATGCCGTCCTTGTGGCTGACGCACACGCGCCTGCGCACCGAAAGCGACCGGCGCGCGCTCGACTGCCTGTTCTGGCTGGTCACCTACCTTGCGATGGGCACGGTGTTCTGGCTCCTGGGCTGAAATGGCTCAGGGCAGGCCTGTCCCGGTGGCGGTGATTTCGACGATCACGTCGCCGGGTTCGAGCCGTTCGGCGTCCGCCTCCCAAAACCCGATCGCGGCGCCGGCGCGGTAGATCCGCAGGCCCTTGCCCGAGGCTATCGCCGCAAGCGGGATACCGACTTCGCCCGGTGCGACCGGCCGCTCGACCAGCTGCACCCGTCCGCTGACCGAGGCGAGGTCGCTGAGATAGTCTGAAATGTGCCGCCCTTCGGCCGAGCCGGCGAGCAGCAGGCCGGTGAAGCGCACCGGGTTGATGACGTTGTCCGCCCCGGCCTGGCGGGCAAGCAGTTCGTTGTCGTCCGCGCGCACCACCGCCGTGATCGGCACTTCGGGGGCAAGATGGCGGGTGGTGAGGATGATGAGGATCGTCGTATCGTCGCGCCCGGCTGAAACCAGCACCGTGCTGGCGCGCGCGATGCGCACCGCGGTCAGCGTTTCGTCGCGGGTGGCATCGCCTTCGAGCACGTTGCACCCCGCACGCTCGGCCATGGCGAGCCGCGCCGGACTGGGGTCGATTACCACGATGGTCGACGGGTCGGTGCCGCGCGCGATAAGTTCGGCCACCGCCTCGGAGCCGCTGACCCCGTAGCCGAGCACCACGATATGGCCTTCGAGGCGTTCCTGGATGCGCTTCATGCGCCATGTCTCCCAGCTGCGCTTGATGATGAAGTTGTAGGCCGTGCCCACGAAGATGTAGATCACCGCGAGCCGGATCGGGGTGACGATCACCGCTTCGACCAGGCGCGACTTGTCGCTCACCGGGGCGATGTCGCCAAAGCCGGTGGTGGTGATCGAGATCATCGTGAAATAGACGACGTCGAGGAAGCTGACGGTGTTGTCGTAGCCATCGCGAAGGCCGTCGCGGTCGAGCCAGTGAACCAGCACGACGATCGAGATCAGCCCGAGCGCCGCGCCGATGCGCAGCGCGACGTCGGCCCAGACCGGCACCGCGAGCGCGCGGCGCAGCGGCTTGAACAGGGCGGGCGGCGGGCGCCTGGGGCTGCGGCGCGGCGTCTTTGGCATGACGCGAAGGTTAGGGGGCCTTGGGCAGTTCGTCCACCGGGTTGACGGGCTTGCCGTCCTTGCGGATTTCGAAGTGCAGTTCGTTGCCCTTGGCAAGGCCGGTGCTGCCGACGAGCCCGACGCGCTGGCCGAGCGTGACGCGATCGCCCTTCTTGACGTTGATCCGCGAGAGGAAGGCGTAGGCGGTGAACCAGCCATCGCCGTTGTCGACCACCACGAGGTTGCCGAACTGCTCCTTTTCCATTCCCGCAAAGCGCACCGTACCGGCGGCGGCGGCCTTTACCACCGTGCCTTTGGCGGCCTTGATGTCGATCCCGTCGTGATAGTTGGTGCCGGTCGCGAAGGCGCGGTCGATCGGGCCGTTGACCGGCCAGGCGAAGCGGCTGGCGGTGGGGGCCGGAGCGGCGGGCGTGGCGGTGGCCGAGGCCATGCGGTCGGGCGCGGCGGCGCCCTTGGCCGGATCGATCAGGGTGGGGATCACCAGCTTCTGGCCAGGGCGCAGCGTGGCCTGTGGCGAAAGGCCGTTGGCCAGCGCGATCTGGTCCCATGGCACGCCAGCCTGAAGGGCGACCGAGAAGCCGTCGTCCCTGGCGCCCACGGTGTATTCGCGCTTGCGCGGAATGCGCAGGGTCTGGCCGACCTTGACCACGAAAGGCGGCTGGATGCCGTTGGTTTCAGCCAGAAGGCTGGCCGAAACGCCCGTGCGGTTGGCAATGCCGCCCAGCGTTTCGCCGGGTTTGACGGTGTAGCTGTCCGCCGTGTTGGCGGGCGGGGCCGAAGGAGTGGGCGAACGCGACGGCGCTGCCGTCTCGATCGTGCGCGCGGCGCTACGGACCGGAGCCTCGTCGCGCGGGATGGCGAGTGTCTGGCCCACACGCACGACATAGGGCGCCGCCAGATTGTTGGCGCGTGCGATCGTCTGCGCGCTGACGCCGGTGCGGTTGGCGATGCCGCCCAGCGTTTCGCCCGAGGTCACCGTGTAGCGCGTGGCGGTGGCGGCAGGGCCGCTCGGCGCGCTTGCCGCGCGGGAGGAGGGCGCGGCCGGGCGCGGGATGGTCAGCGTCTGGCCGAGCTTGACGACATAGGGCGCGGTCAGGTGGTTGGCCTCGGCGATCGCGCTGGCGGGAACTCCGGCGCGGTTGGCAATGCCGTTCAGAGTCTCGCCCGAGCCCACGACGTGGCTGGTTTCCTCGCCAGCCGGTGCGGCGAGCGCGGCCGGAGCGGCGAGCAGGGGGGCGGTCAGCGCGGCGCCGAGCGCCAGCCGGGCAAGCCGCTTCATGCCTCGAACCGCGCGGCGAGACGGGCCAGCGAGGCCTCGTGCGTGAGATCGAGCTGCAATGGGGTGACCGACACGTATCCCTCCGCTGTGGCTTCGAGGTCGGTGTTCCGCCCCAAGGTGTGTTCTATGCCGTGCAGGCCGAACCAGTAATAAGGAAATCCGCGCGGATCGACCGCTTCGATCAGCGAGCCGCGCGCGTAGTCGTGGAAGCCCTGGCGCACCACGCGCACGCCCTTCACCGCGTCCGCCGCGCACGGGGGGAAGTTCACGTTGATGAGCGTTCGAGGCGCGAATTCGGTCTCGATCAGCGCTTTCAGGACTTTGGCGCCCCAGGCTTCGGCGGCCGAGAAGTCGACGTCGTTGCCCGCGCCTTCGCGCGAAGTGACCTGGCTCAGCGCGATCGAGGGGATCCCCGCCAGCGCGCCTTCCATGGCCGCCGAGACGGTGCCCGAATAGGTCACGTCATCGCCCAGGTTCGCGCCGCGGTTGACGCCCGAAAGGATCAGGTCGGGCTTTTGGGGCAGCACCTTGCGCAGCGCCATGGTCACCGAATCGGTCGGCGTGCCGGAGACCGAGAACCGGCGCGGCGCGTGTTCGCGCAGGCGCACCGGCCGGGTCAGCGTGAGCGAGTGGCCCGCGCCCGACTGTTCCTCGCTCGGCGCGCAGATCCAGATGTCATCGGAAAGCTGGGCGGCGATCTTTTCCAGCACGTAGAGACCGGGGGCGTTGATGCCGTCGTCGTTGGTGAGCAGGATACGCATGCGGTTCTTTAACCATGTTTTTGCAGGGCAGGCCAGATGACAACCTGTCCTGCCCACGCTTCATTTCGTCGCTCTGCCCGGACCGGCCGGCCACGGGTCCCGCCCGGCCCGTGCCCGTTCCTACAGGAGCGCTGCGCTCAGCCGATCGGCTGGAGCACCTCGAGCCCGCCCATCCACGGCTTGAGCGCCTCGGGCACGCGTACCGACCCGTCTTCGAGCTGGTAGTTTTCCAGCACGGCGACGAGCGTGCGGCCCACCGCCAGCCCGGAGCCGTTGAGCGTGTGGAGGAATTCGGTCTTCTTCGCGCCATCGGGCTTGAACCGCGCGTTCATGCGGCGGGCCTGGAAATCGCCGCAGTTGGAGATCGAGCTGATCTCGCGGTAGGCCTGCTGGCCGGGCAGCCAGACTTCGAGATCGAAAGTCTTCTTCGCGGTCGCGCCCATGTCGCCGGTGCACAGCAGGACCTTGCGGTAGGGCAGTTCGAGCGCCTGGAGGATGCCTTCGGCCGCCGCGACCATGCGCTCGTGTTCGGCCGCGCTGTCCTCGGGCTGGCACACGGTGACCAGCTCGACCTTTTCGAACTGGTGCTGGCGGATGAAGCCGCGCGTGTCGCGCCCGGCCGCGCCCGCCTCGGAGCGGAAGCAGGGGGTGAGCGCGGTCATGCGCAGCGGCAGCGCGGCGGTGTCGACGATCTCGTTCGCAACCGCGTTGGTCAGGCTCACTTCGGCGGTGGGGATCAGCCAGCGCCCGTCGGTGGTCTGGAACAGGTCCTCGGAAAACTTGGGCAGCTGGCCGGTGCCGTAAGCGGTCTCATCCTTGACCAGCAGCGGCACGTTGCACTCCATGTAGCCGTTGGTCGCGGTCTGGGTGTCGAGCATGAACTGCGCGAGCGCGCGGTGCAGGCGCGCCATCTGGCCCTTGAGGAAGGTGAAGCGCGCGCCCGACAGCTTGGCGCCGGTCTCGAAGTCGAGGCCGAGCGCGGGGCCGATGTCGGCGTGTTCGCGCGGGGTGAAGGCGTATGTGCCCGGCGTGCCCCACCGGGTCACTTCGACGTTGTCGTTTTCGTCCGCGCCTTCGGGAACGTCCTCGAAGGGGGTGTTGGGCAGCGCGGCGAGGATGTCGGAAAGCTGGGCGGCGAGCGCCTTTTCCTCGGCCTCGAGCGCGGGCAGGCTGTCCTTGAGCGCGGCCACTTCGGCCTTGAGCGCCTCGGCGGTGGCGGTGTCGCCCTGTCCCATCGCCTTGCCGATCGCCTTCGAGGCCTCGTTGCGGCGGCTCTGGCCTTCCTGCGCGCGGGTGGCGAGCGCGCGGCGCTGCTCGTCGAGTTCGAGGATCCGGGCGGATTGCGGTTCGACCCCGCGGCGCGCCATGCCGGCGTCGAAGGCAGCGGGGTTTTCGCGGATGAGACGGATATCGTGCATGGCGCGGGGCTATGCCGTTTCAGGCCGCAGCGCGCAAGCGCCGAAGGGGGCTCAGCGGGTGCGACAGCTCGAAATCCCGATCACGCTGTAGAGCGGGCAGGTGCGCAGCAGCCCGGTCAGAAGCGGGATCAGGCCGATCCAGCCCCAGGCCGACTTCGGGCCGACGAAGACGAGCGCGATGAGCCCCGCGCCGATAAGGATGCGCAGCACCCGGTCGATGCCGCCGACATTGCTCTTGAACATGGATAGGGGCTCCCGTTTCAGGCGGCGTTTGCGCCGTCCCGGATAGGCTCTGCCGCCGCTGCGCGTGACGCATTGATGTGGGTCAAGCGCCGGGATGCGCAAAAATTCGCCCCCTCGTACACAAATTCAGGCGCGAACGGGATGAAGGGAGATATTGTCGGGACGCGCAGGGGGCTCTATGCGCGCGCCGGTCCCGGAGCGAAGCGTTGCAGCGCACGCTTGGTTTGGGGCTTCGAACAAGGGAATGGACGCGATGGTGCTCGATCCGCTCGATCGGGGTTTTGGCTTGAGGCAGGACCGGATGCGCGGCCCTGCGGACGAGCGCGTGCCGATGGCGCCGGGGCGCTGATGGGCGCGCAGCGACGGCGCCGCGGCGCGCCGG
>NZ_JALHLF010000038.1 GCF_022832435.1 Novosphingobium organovorum
GCGCCGCGGCGGCGGCGAGCCCCGATGGCGTCAGCACGGGGGGAGGGCCGCCGCGCGTTTCCAACTCGCTGGCCGCGGCGAGCTGCGTGCGGTTGGCGTCGGCCTGTGCAGCCAGCTGCGTGGCGAGCGCCACCGCCTCCTGGCGCTGCGCCAGCGGGATGTAGCTGTCCATCTGGGCAAGCGCGGTGGTCGCCTGGGGCAGCTCGGCGCGGCGCGCCAGCGTGACGAGGGCGTAGGCGCGCACCCAGTCCTTGGCGGCGAGGTCGCCGTTGAAGTGGGCGATCCCCAGGATGTACTGCGCCCGCGCATCGCCGCGCGCGGCGGAGGCTTCTATATAGGGCATCGCCTTGGCGCGCTCGCCGTCCTGGAACAGGAGGAGGCCGTAGTTGTCGGCCGCCTGGACATGGCCCTTGGCGGCCGCTTCGCCGTAAAGCGTCTTGGCGCGGGCAAGGTCGATGGGCACGCCGCGGCCCAGCTTGTAGGCCTGGGCGAGATTGAACTGGGCGTCGGGGTCGCCCTTGTCGGCAAGCGGTTTCCAGCGCGCGACCGCACCGGCAAAGTCCCCCTGTGACCAGGCGTCGACTCCGGCCTTGACCGTGTCCGCCGCGCTGGTGGCGGGCGTGCGGCTGGCTCCGGTGGCGCTGAGGGCAGGGCTGGGCAGCGTTGCTGCGGCAAGGAGCAGGGCAAGAAGCGTGGCGCCAGGCCGTGCGTGCGGCGCGGGCAGGGGTGCGCCAAAGGTCGCTGAGCCGCTCGTCCCGCGTCTGATCCCAGTGTTCAAACCCTGCACCCTTTCTCGAGTCTCTCGCCCGGACGCCGGGTACGATACGGAATCGCACCGGCGCTGTCTGTACCGGGTTTATCGGCCATCGCAGGGGGTGCTATCGGAGATCAAGGTAAATTCTTGATTAGCGATGCACCCTTGCGCAAATGGCCGGGCCTTTGACGAAGTGTGCAAATTTTACGCTGATTAACGGTAAATTAGGAACGGTCTGCGATTCCTGGCTCCCGAGAGGTATCGATCTCGACTTGTTTTTCGTAGGGGGCCGACTTTGCGGGTACTGGCACTGGCATCACAGAAGGGTGGATCGGGCAAGACGACCCTGGCCGGTCACTTGGCGGTTCAGGCGCAGCGGGCAGGGGCTGGCCCGGTGGTCCTTATCGACATCGATCCGCAAGGTTCGCTGGCCGATTGGTGGAATGAACGCGAAGCGGAACTGCCCGCCTTTGCGCAGACCACCGTGGCGCGCCTTGCCAACGATCTTCAGGTCCTGCGCCAGCAGGGCTTCAAGCTGGCGGTGATCGACACCCCGCCGGCCATCACCATGGCCATCCAGAGCGTGATCTCGGTTGCCGAACTGATCGTCGTGCCAACCCGACCGAGCCCGCACGACCTGCGCGCGGTGGGCGCCACGGTCGATCTGTGCGAGCGCGCGGGCAAGCCGCTGATGTTCGTCGTCAACGCCGCGACGCCCAAGGCGCGCATCACCGCCGAAGCCGCGGTCGCGCTGTCGCAGCATGGCACCGTGGCCCCGGTCACACTGCACCAGCGCACCGATTTCGCAGCCTCGATGATCGATGGTCGCACGGTCATGGAAGTCGATCCCAACGGGCGCTCGTCGCAGGAAGTGGCGGCGCTGTGGAACTACATTGCCGACCGGCTCGAGAAGAATTTCCGTCGCACCGTGTTTGCCGCCCCCGTGGCGGGTGCACCCGCGCACCAGGGCGTGGTTCGTCCGGTCGGCGGCTTCGGGCGCCGGGTCGCCGGGTCCTGACCCGGACGTAGCCGAGGCTGTTGAGGAGAACGAACCCGATGGAACGTGCGATCAACCCGACGCGGGCACCCGGCTTTGCGGTCTATACGGCGCTTGCCGCGGCGCTGCTGGGCGGTTTCGTCAGCCATTCGGCGATGGCGCAGAGCGATGCGGGCGCGATCGTCGTCACCGGAAAGGCGTTCACCGACCAGGCCTCGCGCGCGATCCTTAAGGCAGAGAAGCGGGTCGAGAAGGACCCGCGTTCGATTTCGCGTCGTAATGCCCTGGCGCATGTCTACCTTGGCGCGGGCCGTTTCGATTCGGCGGCAACCACCTTCAGCGATGCGCTGGCGCTGGGTGACAAGGACCCGCGCACCGCGCTCGGTCTGGCGCTGTCCTACATCGGCTCGGGCCGCAATGCGCAGGCGCTGCGCGTGCTGGGCACCTGGCAGGAACGGATCCCGGCGAGCGATCTGGGGCTGGCGGTCGCTCTTGCGGGGAATCCCGCGCAGGGCGTCGCGATCCTTACCGATGTCGTTCGGGGCGGAGAGAACACCCCCAAGGCGCGCCAGAACCTGGCCTATGCCTATGCGCTGGGTGGCCAGTGGGCCGAAGCGCGCATCATTGCCATGCAGGACGTGCCGGGCGATCAGCTCGACGCACGCCTGACCCAGTGGGCGCGCACCGCAGGCCCGTCCGAAAGCCGCACTCGCGTGGCGGCGCTGCTGGGCACGCCGCGCGGTGTCAGCGATCCGGGCCAGCCTGCGATGCTGGCGCTGGGCGGGGCGAGCGACGCGGTGCGCTACGCCAAGGCCGATCCGGTTCCGCAGAGCGTCGCGTCGGAGCGTTCCGAAGTCCTTGGACCCAGTGATCGGCGCGATGCCAACGGCGAGCTTCCCGCGCTGGCGAAGGCCGAGCCTATGCCTGCCGTTCCGGTCGTGCCGGTTCCGGCTGCGCGGCGCGATGTTTCCGCAGCTCCTGTCCAGATCGCCGCCGTCGAGGCGCCGACGGCCGAGGCACAGCATCGCGCGTTCGCCGAAGTGGACGAGGCCGCGCTCGAAGCGGGCCGGGCGCACGTGCGGTTCATCTCGCGCCCGATCGTCCAGCGCATTCCCGAAGTGCGCATGAGTCAGGCCATGCTGGCCGAGGCCGCGCCCGTGGCGGTTCCGGGCCATGCCGCCTCGCTGCGCCCGGCGCCCGCGCATCATGCGGGCGCAAGCGCACCGGCTAGCGCAAGCGTACCGGAGGGCGCAGGCACGGCGGCTTTCGCGTCGGCATCGTCGGCCCGGCTCCAGAACGCTTCCTTCGCCAGCGCCGAGACCACGCATCTCGTCCAGCTCGGCTCGTTCCGCACGATCGAGGGCGCCCGGCGCGCCTGGGGTATCTTCGTGGCGCGCGATCCCAGGCTCAGGGACCACACCATGCGCATCACCGAGGCGATGGTCGCGGGGCGGCGCTATTACCGTGTCGCCGCCGAAGGCTTCGATCGCGGTTCGGCCAGCTCGATGTGTTCGAGCGTGCAGAACCGGGGCCACGGCTGCTTCGCCTACGCCGAAACGCGTCCGCTGCCCGGCGCTCTGCCCGACCAGCCGCGCGGCAGCGGCATCCTGCGCGCGCGCTGAGCCGCGCTTACCAGTTCCATGTGAACCTTACGGGCCTTCATCCTTCGGGATGAAGGCCCTTTTTTTGTCCCGTGAGGGCGGGCAGAGGCGCGTCAGGCGGGGCTGACGCGCTTGGTCTTGATCGTCATGCCGCCCTTGAACAGCGCGAGGACGCGGCCCTGCACGGGCTGCTTGTCGAACGGGGTGTTGCCCGCGCTCGCGGCCATCTTGTCTGAATCGACGATCCACGGGCGGTCGGCATCGATCACTGCGATGTCCGCCTCGGCGCCCACTTCCAGTCTGCCCGCGTTGACGCCGAGCAGCTTTGCCGGGTTGGCGCAGAGCAGGTCGAAGGCGCGTTCGAGCGGGATCACCCCGTCGCGCACGAGGTTCATGGTCAGCGGCAGCAGCGTTTCCGCGCCCGCCATGCCCGGCGCGGAATCGGCGAAGGGCAGGCGCTTGTCCTCGGCGCCGCGCGGATCGTGGCCCGAGGCGATGACGTCGATCGTGCCATCGCCGATCGCGGCGATCACCGCCTTGCGATCCTCCTCGCTGCGCAGCGGCGGCGAGAGGTGGGCGAAGGTGCGGAAATTGGCCAGCGCCAGGTCGGAAAGCATGAAGTAGGCGGGGGAGACGCCCGCAGTGATCTTCACCCCGCGCGCCTTGGCCGCGCGCACCAGGTCGAGCCCGGCGCGGGTGGTGACGTTGCGCAAGTGAATGCGCGCGCCCGATAGGTCAGCCAGCGCCACATCGCGCGCGATGGCCAGCGCTTCGGCCTCGGCCGGGGCGCTGGGCAGGCCCAGCCGGGTCGCCATTTCGCCCGAGGTCGCCACTGCCTTGCCCGAAATTCCGGCATCTTCGGCGTGGGTTATGACCGGCAGGCCAAGCATCCCGGCGTATTGCAGCAGGCGCAGCATGGTGCCCGAATCGCCGATCCAGCGGCGCCCGGTGGCCACCGCCCTGGCGCCAGCGTCGCGCATCAACGCGATCTCGGCGAGCGATTCCCCGGCGAGGCCGCGCGTCGCGCCGCCCAGCGGATGGACCCAGAAGTCCGGCTTGCCCGACTGCGCGGCAAACCGCACGCGCGAGGGAATGTCGAGCGGGGTCGGCTGGTCGGGCATCAGCGCGGCGCGGGTGATGCCGCCGAAGTGGAAGGCGGGCTTGTCGATCTCGAACACGCCCAGATCGACGAGGCCCGGCGCGATCAGCAGCCCGCGCGCGTCATAGACGGTATCGCCCGGCTCGGCGCAAACGTCAGGCCCGATCGCGGTGATGAAGCCGCCCTCGGCGCGCAGCGCGCCCTTTTCGATGCGCCCGTCAGGCCGGACGAGGCGGCCGTTGGCGACCGTCAGCGGTGCGTGCTGGCTCATGCCCAACCCTCCATCTTGCGGCCCTTGCGGGTGAGCACCTCGAGGCAGGCCATGCGCATCGCGACGCCCATTTCGACTTGCGTGGTGATCTGCGAGCGGCCGATCATGTCCGCGACGTTGCTCTCGATCTCGATGCCCCGGTTCATCGGACCGGGGTGCATCACCAGCGCGTTGCTTTCGGCCAGCTGCAGGCGCTCCTGCGAGAGGCCGTAGAGGTGGCGGTATTCGCGCGGGGAGGGGATGAACTGGCCTTCCATGCGCTCCATCTGCAGGCGCAGCATCATGACCACGTCGGCGCCCGCGAGGGCGGCGTCGAAATCGTGGAAGACGGTGACGTTCATCCGCTCGATGTCTGCGGGCATCAGCGCGGGCGGGGCGCAGACGCGCACGTCGGCGCCGAGCGAGGTCAGGCACAGGATGTTCGAGCGCGCGACGCGGCTGTGCAGGATATCGCCGCAGATCGTCACGCGAAGGCCGTTGAAGGCGCGCTTGGCGTGGCGGATGGTCAGCGCGTCGAGCAGCGCCTGGGTCGGATGTTCGTGCTGTCCGTCGCCCGCGTTGAGGACCGGGCAATCGACCTTGTCGGCGATCAGCTGCACCGCGCCCGAACTGGAATGGCGGATGACGATGGCGTCGGCGCGCATGGCGTTGAGCGTCATCGCGGTGTCGATCAGGGTTTCGCCCTTCTTCACGCTCGAGGTCGCGACGGCCATGTTGACGACGTCGGCGCCCAGGCGCTTGCCCGCGATCTCGAAGCTGAGCAGCGTGCGGGTCGAATTCTCGAAGAAGGCGTTGATGATGGTCAGGCCCGAGAGCATGTCGCGCCGTTTCTGCGCCCCCCGGTTGAGCTCGACCCACTGCTGCGCTTCGTCGAGCAGGAACCAGATTTCGTGGGGCGCAAGGCCGGCGATACCGACAAGGCCATCGTGCGGGAACGCCGCGCGGCCTTCGGGATAAATGTATTCTGGAGCTGTCATCGAAGACAGGGCCTTAGGCCCCCTCAGGGCCGGGCTCAAGCCCCATTGTTAGGTCCTTTTCGACCGTCCGGGGCAAGGCGCTGCGCCGGGCGGCCGGACGCGCCGGGCGGGGCGATCAAGAGGGGCCTTTCGCGGCGGAGCCCCCCCGGCTAGGTTATGCCCCGATCAATCCGGGAGTCTGCATGAAATTCGCCTTAAAGGTCTGGAAGTTGCTGGTCGGCATCAAGGATGGGCTGGCGCTTCTCTTCCTGCTCGTGTTCTTTGCGGCGCTGTTTGGTGTGCTGTCGATGCGGCCGGTCGCGGGCAAGGTCACCGATGGCGCGCTGGTGCTCGATCTTGACGGGCGCGTGGTTGAGGAGAAGAGCGCTCCCGATCCGGTCAACATCGTGCTCTCGCGCGAGGCGCCGGTGAACGAATACCTCGTGCGCGACCTGGTGCGCGCGCTCGACACGGCGGCGAAGGACAAGCGGATCAAGGTGGTCGTGCTCGATCTGTCGCGTTTCCTGGGCGGCGGACAGGTCGATATCCGAACGCTCGGCGGGGCGATCGATCAGGTGCGCGCGGCGAAGAAGCCGGTGCTGGCCTTTGCCAACGCCTATGCCGATGACGGCGTGCTGCTTGCCGCGCACGCGAGCGAGGTCTGGGTCGATCCGATGGGCGGCGCCTTCGTGTCGGGGCCGGGCGGCAGCGCGCTCTACTTCAAGGGGCTGTTCGACCGGTTCGGGGTGAACGCCCATATCTACCGCGCGGGCACCTACAAGAGCGCGGTGGAGCCCTATTTCCTTTCGGGCATGTCGGACAAGGCGCGCGAGGATTACGAGGGCGTGTACGGTGCGCTGTGGGCGGGCTGGAAGGCCGATCTCGCCAAGGCGCGGCCCAAGGCTTCGATCGATCTCATCACCCGCGATCCGGCCGCCTGGGCGCAATCGGGCAAGGGTAATCTGGCGGAGGCTTCGAAGGCGTCCGGGCTGGTCGACCGGATCGGCGACAAGACAGAATTCGAGGCCCGCGTGACCCAGCTGGTGGGCGCGGCCCCGGCCACCGCCAGCGACGATCTGCCTTACGCGAACACCAGCCTCGCAACCTGGCTGGCCGCCAATCCGGCGCCCCGTACGGGCGCGAAGATCGGTGTCGTGACGGTGGCGGGCACCATCGTCGATGGCGATGCTGGCCCCGGCGAGGCGGGCGGCGATCGCATTGCCGGGCTGCTCGACGACAATATCGACGAAGGCTTCAAGGCGCTCGTCGTGCGGGTCAATTCTCCGGGCGGTTCGGTCATGGCCTCCGAGCGCATCCGCCGCGCGATCGCGCGCTACAAGGCCAGGAAGATCCCGGTCGTGATTTCGATGGGCAATCTGGCCGCGAGCGGCGGGTACTGGGTCTCGACCACCGGCGATCGCATCTTCGCGCAGCCCGACACGATCACCGGTTCGATCGGCGTCTTCGCCGTGGCGACCAGCTTCGAGAAGACGCTCGCCAAGTTCGGCGTGACCACCGACGGGGTCAAGACCACCCCGCTTTCGGGTGAACCCGACGTGCTGGCGGGTTTCTCGCCCGAAGTCGATGCGCTGCTTCAGGCCTCGGTCGACGGGACCTATGCGCGCTTTACCGAACTGGCCGCCAAGGCCCGTCACCAGAGCGTCGCGCAGATCGACGCAATCGCGCAGGGGCGCGTCTGGGCGGGCGCCGAGGCGCAGAAGGTCGGGCTTGTCGACCAGATGGGCGGGCTCGACGCGGCGCTCGCCTACGCCGCCAAGGCGGGCGGTGTCGGCAATGGCAAGTGGCAGGCGGTCTATCTTGCCAGCAAGCCCGATGCCGTGTCCGAGGCGATCAGCGCGCTGCTGGGCGGATCGGGCGAGCAAGCGCGCCTTGCGCCCGATTTCGCGGCGCTGGTCAACCGGCGCAGCAACGCGCAGCTTGGCGCGGCGGCGGCCCAGCTCAAGGGGATGCTTTCGCAAAGCGGGGCGCAGGCCTACTGCCTGCTGTGCGCGGGCGTTGCCGGCAGCGGCGAAGAGGCCGCAGGGGCGAGCGCCCAAGCGCCCACGCCCTTGCCGATCCCCGGCTGGCTGGGCGCGCTGATCGCGCCGCGCTGATTCGCGCTGCCGCAAGGGGCTGGGCGCGGCGGGGAAGGGCGCGCGTCGCCCCTTTCGATCCTCGCCGCAGGTCTGTCGCCATACGTGCGGCGTGTCCGGCTGGTCTCCGGGCCGATCGTCAGGCGGGCGGAATTTCGCCGGGGCTGAATTCGGGTTGGTCGAAATCGGGCTGATCGAAGTCCGGGCCGGGCATCGGGGCTTCGTCTGGTCCTTGCGGAACGGGCGTTTCCGGCGGTGTGCGGCCGGGTTCGTCGCCGGGTTGGGTGGCCATGCTGTCCTCCGTATCGGATCGCCCCGCAAGGTACGGGGCTGTCTCCTGCAAGTGGGGTTGGCGCCGGGCGGGTGCAAGATCGGGGTGCATGAGACGGGCGCGGTGTCGATCTTAAGGGGTTTGGGCGAGTCGCGACGCTTGCCCTTTTGCGCGTGTCCTTATAAGGGCACGTCCCTTGAGTTTCAGGCTTCATCCATGCGGGCGTGGCGGAACTGGTAGACGCGCCAGATTTAGGTTCTGGTATCGAAAGATGTGGGGGTTCGAGTCCCTTCGCCCGCACCAGTCCGTCGCGCATGGCCGGATGAGGCACGCGAATCGGCCTTGCCCAAGCGATTTGGCATGGCTCAACGGATTGCACAGGAAGGCATTGAGATGCAGATCGTCGAAACGACAAACGAGGGCCTGAAGCGCGCCTACACGGTGACCATCCCGGCCACCACCATCACCGAACGCGTCGAGGGCGAGATCAAGAAGATCGCGCCGCAGGTGCGCATGCCCGGCTTCCGTCCCGGCAAGGTTCCCGCCAACCTCGTGCGCAAGATGCACGGTGACGCGATTCACCAGGACATGCTCAACAACGTCATTCGTGAAGCGATGGACAAGCTGGTCGCCGACAAGGCGCTGCGTCCCGCGATGAACCCCGACGTTTCGCTGGGCGAAGGCTACGAGCAGGGCAAGGACGCCGAGCTGACCGTGGCGCTGGAAATCCTTCCCGAGATCGCGGCGCCCTCGATCGAAGGCCTCAAGCTCGAAAAGCTGACCGTCCCCGTCGCCGAGGACGCCGTCACCGAGCAGGTCGAGCGGATCGCCAGCCAGCAGAAGCGCTACGAAGCCAAGGACGGCGCGGCCGAAGACGGCGATCAGGTGATCTGCGACTTCACCGGCAAGCTCGACGGCGAGCCCTTCGAGGGTGGCGCGGCCGAGAAGCAGCCGATCGTGATCGGTTCGGGCCAGCTCATTCCGGGCTTCGAAGAGCAGCTGGTCGGCATCAAGGCGGGTGAAGAGCGCGTCATCACGGTGACCTTCCCCGAGGACTACCAGGCCGCGCACCTCGCCGGCAAGGAAACCACCTTCGACATCGTCGCGCACGAGATCAAGGCTCCCGCCGACACCGCGATCGACGACGAGTTCGCCAAGCAGCTCGGCCTCGAGAGCCTCGAACAGCTCCAGGGCCTGATCAAGGGCCAGCTCGAGCAGGAGACCGCCGGTCTCACCCGCACCGCGATGAAGCGCCAGCTGCTCGACCAGCTCGCCGCCGGTCACGATTTCGACGTGCCGCCCTCGATGGTCGAAGCCGAGTTCAACCAGATCTGGCAGCAGCTCGTGCAGGAAGCCTCGCACGAGGAAGACGCCGAAGCCGCGATGGCCGAGATCGAGGCGGAGAAGGACGACTACCGCAAGATCGCCGAGCGCCGCGTGCGTCTGGGCCTGCTGCTGTCGGAAATCGGCCAGGCCAACGGCGTCGAGGTGACCCAGCAGGAAATGTCGATGCTCGTCTCGCAGGCGGCGCAGCAGTACCGTCCCGAGGATCGCCAGCGCTTCTTCGAATACGTCCAGCAGGACCCGATGATGGCCGCCCAGCTGCGCGCCCCGCTCTATGAGGACAAGGTCGTCGACTTCCTCATCGAGAAGTCGGACGTGACCGAGCGCGAAGTGACCCGCGAGGAACTGCAGGCCGCGATCGAGGCCGACGAGGACGGCGCGAGCGAGGAAGCCAAGCCCGCCAAGAAGCCGGCGGCCAAGAAGGCCGCCGCCAAGAAGGCGGACGAAGCCGAAGGCGCCGACGAAGGCGAAGCCAAGGAAGCCAAGAAGCCGGCTGCCAAGAAGCCTGCGGCCAAGAAGGCCGCCGCCAAGAAGGACGAGGACGGCGAGGAGGCTGCGGCCAAGAAGCCGGCCAAGAAGGCTCCCGCCAAGAAGGCGGCCGAGGCCAAGGAAGACTGATTTGGGCCGGGAGCGCCCTGCGCTCCCGCCTGAAGCGCAAAACGGCCCGGCGTGGACATCCACGTCGGGCCGTTTTGCGTATGCAAGGACAGGCCCTTAGTCGGGGGCGGGGGACCAGGGTTTGAAGCGTGGCACGGCGAGTGTGGCCGTGCGTGCGCGCTCGTAGGCCGCGCCGATCTTCAGCACGCGCTCGTCCTGCCATTTGCCGGCCATGAACGAGAGCCCGATCGGCAGCCCTTCGATCGCGCCCATCGGCACGGTGAGGTGCGGATAGCCCGCGATCGCCGCGAGCGAACCCGCGCCGATGCCGGGGAAGTTGTCGCCGTTGACCGGATCGATGGTCCAGGCCGGGCCCGCCGTCGGGGCGACCAGAACGTCGAGATGGTCACGCGCGAGGAGCGCGTCGATCCCCTCGGGCCCGGCGAGGCGGTAGGAATTGGCGCGTGCGGCGCGGTAGGCGGCGGTGTAGGTGCTGCCTTGCGCCTCGAGAAAGTCCTCCTGCCCGTAGAAGCGCATTTCGTCTTTGGCGTGGGCCTTGTTGAAGGCGATCAGATCCTCGAGGCTGCGCACGGCGGGGTGGCCGGGGAGGCTGGCGAGGTAGGCGTTGATGCCTTCGCGAAACTCGTAGTGGAGCACTATGCCCTCGTCGCGGCCCATCGCCGGATCGCGCGTGTAGTCGACATCGACGATGACCGCTCCGGCGCGCGCCATGTCGGCCAGAGCGCGGTCGAGAAGGGCGGTGACGCCGGGCATCGTGCCCGACTGGCGGCGCAGGACGCCGATGCGTAGCCCCTTGAGGCTGGCCGTCGCGAGGCCTCGGGTAAAATCGATCGCGTGGGCGCCCGCCTCGGCGGTGGCCGGATCGGCCGGATCGGGACCGGCCATCGCGGTGAGCAGGCGCGCGGCGTCGGTTACGCTCGTGGCCATCGGACCGGCGGTGTCCTGGCTCGCGCTGATCGGCACGATGAAGTGGCGGCTGACGAGGCCCACGGTGGGCTTGAAGCCGACGATGCCATTGACCGAGGCGGGGCAGGTGATCGACCCGTCGGTCTCGGTGCCGATGGCCGCCCAGGCGAGGCCCGCCGCCACCGCCGCTCCGCTCCCCGAGGATGAGCCGCAGGGGCTGCGGTCGGTGGCGTAGGGGTTCTTGGTCTGCCCGCCGACGCCACTCCATCCGCTGGAGGACCGCTCGCCGCGAAAGTTGGCCCATTCGGACAAGTTGGTCTTGCCCAGGATCACCGCGCCCGCGCGGCGCAGGTTCGCGACCAGCGGCGCGTCGCGCCCGGTGGCGTTCCCAGCGAGGGCGAGGCTGCCCGCCGTGGTGGGCATGTCGGCGGTCTCGATGTTGTCCTTGATGAGGACGCTGAGCCCATCGAGCGGGGCGCCGGGATGATGCGGTGCGGATTGGGCCGATGGGGCGGTGACGATGACCGCATCGAGTTCGGGCCCGGCGTCATCGATCGCGGCGATGCGCGCAAGATAGGTGGCCGGGGACTCTCCGGCCTGCGCGCAAGGGGCGCCGAGCGCGAGCGAAAGCGCGATGGCGCTGGCGATCGCGCGGGCTGGCGGGCGGTTGGCCGGGTGCGGGCGGGGGGCAGGCCGTCGCGTCAATCGATTGGTCCTTTCGTGTCTGGTTACGAGACACGGTGAGACGAATTAGGACGCATCACAATGCGATTGTAGCAAACCATACACCGATTGGTGGGTTAATGCCCTTGAATGTCGCGTTCAGGCACGCGACATAGGCGATCCAACCAGATGAGGAATCCCATGCTCGACCTGTTTGGCGCCACAGGCGCTCAAGGCAAATTCACCACCGATCCCGTGACCGGCGCGCTTGTGCCGATGGTCGTCGAGCAGACCAGCCGCGGTGAACGCAGCTTCGACATCTATTCGCGCCTCCTGCGCGAGCGTATCGTGTTCGTCACCGGCCAAGTCGAGGATCACATGGCCTCGCTGATCGTCGCGCAGCTGCTGTTCCTCGAATCGGAAAACCCCTCGAAGGACATCTCGATGTACATCAACTCGCCGGGTGGTGTCGTCACGGCGGGCATGGCGATCTACGACACCATGCAGTACATCAAGCCGCGCGTCTCGACCGTGTGCATCGGTCAGGCCGCCTCGATGGGCAGCTTCCTGCTCGCGGCGGGTGAGCCGGGCATGCGCATCGCGCTGCCCAACGCGCGCATCATGGTCCACCAGCCTTCGGGCGGGGCTCAGGGCATGGCCTCGGACATCGAGATCCAGGCGCGCGAAATCCTGCGCATGCGCAAGCGTCTCAACGAATGCTACGTCAAGTTCACGGGCAAGTCGCTCGACGAAATCGAAAAGGCGATGGACCGCGACACCTTCCTGGAGGCTGAGGAAGCGCTGGCCTTCGGGCTGGTCGACAAGGTCTTCGAATCGCGCCCCGACGGGGACAAGGCCGAAGGCTGAGAGGTTTGACGAAGGGCACGCAACAGGCGGAGCGCGCCCTTCACTCCCTGTCAAGGATGACCGCCTAGGATTGCTAAACCGGTCCCGTCCAAGGTACAATCAGTGAGTCGGCCCCTGGACGGGCATTAGATGGAACAAAAGAACATTGAGCGGATCTGACGCGAAAAGCACCCTGTACTGCAGCTTCTGCGGCAAGTCGCAGCACGAAGTGCGCAAGCTGATCGCGGGGCCTACGGTTTTCATCTGCGATGAGTGTGTCGAGCTGTGCAACGACATCATCCGGGAAGAAACCAAGGCCGGAATCGCGGGCAAGAAGGACGGCGGTGTCCCGAGCCCTCGCGAAATCTGCGAGACGCTGAACGACTACGTGATCGGCCAGGAACGCGCCAAGCGTGTCCTGTCGGTGGCTGTCCACAACCACTACAAGCGCCTCAAGCACTCGAGCAAGCAGGGCGACGTCGAACTCTCGAAGTCGAACATCCTGCTCGTGGGGCCGACGGGTTCGGGCAAGACGCTGCTCGCGCAGACGCTCGCCAAGACCTTCGACGTGCCCTTCACCATGGCCGACGCGACCACGCTGACCGAAGCGGGCTACGTTGGTGAGGACGTGGAAAACATCATCCTCAAGCTGCTCCAGGCTTCCGACTACAACGTCGAGAAGGCGCAGCACGGCATCGTCTACATCGACGAGATCGACAAGATCAGCCGCAAGGCCGAAAACCCGTCGATCACGCGCGACGTGTCGGGCGAAGGCGTGCAGCAGGCGCTGCTCAAGCTGATGGAAGGCACCACCGCCTCGGTCCCCCCGCAGGGCGGGCGCAAGCACCCCCAGCAGGAGTTCCTGCAGGTCGATACGACGAACATCCTGTTCATCTGTGGCGGCGCCTTTGCGGGTCTCGAAAAGATCATCGCCGATCGCCTTCAGAAACGTTCGATCGGCTTTGGCGCGCACGTCGCCGATCCCGACAAGCGCCGGGTGGGCGAACTGCTCCAGAAGAGCGAGCCCGAGGATCTTCTCAAGTTCGGTCTGATCCCCGAATTCGTCGGGCGTCTGCCGGTCATCGCCACGCTCGAGGATCTCGACATCTCGGCGCTGGTGCAGATCCTCAAGGAGCCCAAGAACGCGCTGATCAAGCAGTACGCCAAGCTGTTCGATCTGGAGGACGTGGAACTCACGTTCACCGACGAGGCGCTCGAGGCGATCGCGCAGAAGGCGATCGACCGCAAGACCGGCGCGCGCGGGCTTCGCTCGATCGTCGAAGGGCTGCTGCTCGACACGATGTACGATCTGCCGACCGAAGAGAACATCGCCGAAGTCGTCGTCGATGGCGACGTGGTGGCTGGCCGCAAGGAACCGGTCCGCGTCCTCAAGGGCGACAAGGCCGAAGAGGCCGCCTGACGCCTTGCGCTGGCCGGTCGGCTGGGCGAGCCGCCTGACAGGTAAACGGAAAAAAGGGCCTGCCGGATCGCTCCGGCAGGCCCTTTTTCGTGTTGGCGGGTGGGGACGGCTCAGCGCCCTTCCATCTTGGGGCCCATGGTGCCGTTGGGGTTGGCCGCCTGGCGCACCGCCGGATCGCCGATGTGGGCGTGGCGCAGGATCTTGCCATCCCCCTTGACGGTCATGTCCTCGGACGTGGTCGAGGCCATCAGCCAGCCCTTGGGGGTGTTGATCCAGGTGTCCTGCGACACCGCGATCAGTTCCATGGCGTGGGACTTGCCATCCTTGGCCTTGACCGTGGCGCTGGCGGTCATGGTCTGTTCGACGTGGGCGGTCTTGCCCTCGATCGTGACCTTGCCGAGCGTGGTGGTGGTGTGGCGGTTGGGATCGCGGGGAACCTGCGCCAGTTCGCTCACCATGGCATCGGCATCGATGGTCTTGCCGCTCAACTGGGTGCTGGTGAAGCCCGGCGCGAGCAGGGCCTTGATGCGCGGTGCGGAGCGCGATTCCATCGCGGCCTTGAGTTCGGTGTAGCGCGCTTGGAGCTGGGTGCGCGCGGCCGCGTTGGCGGCGGCCGGGGCGGCTGCGCTGACCGGGGTGGCGGGAGCAGCTTGCGCCAGACCTGGCAGCGTGAGGGCAGCCAGCGTCGAGGACAGGAAGAGGACCTTGGCGGTCGAAGAAAGCATTGGCGAAACCCTCGCATTTCGTTTGGGGCAAATCGTTCGAACCCGCGCGCGTGCCGGGATCGGTCCGCACGGGGCGCGCGGTGGACGGGCGCTGTTGTGAAGCGCCGATCCTGAACCGCTCATGGGCCAAACGCGCGAAGGCGGAGGCAGTGCCCGATTTTCGTGTCGCTGTTTGTCGCGCGCGCAGCGAGCGGACGGCTTCAGATCGTGCCGGGCGGGGCGAGGGCGCAGGCGCTGTCGCTGCGGGTCTCGACCTGGATGGTGGGGTGCCCGATGCCGAAATCGTGTTCGAGGCGCTCGGCGATGGCCTCGAGGAAGGCGTCGTCGGCACGCCCATCGGGCTTGACGATATGCGCGGTGAGGGCGGTCTCGGTGGTGCTCATCGGCCAGACGTGGAGATCGTGGACGTGGGTCACCCCCGGCTGCGCTTCGAGAAGCGCGCGGACCTTGGCGATGTCGATGCTCTCGGGCACCGCGAGCATGCCCATGCGCAGCGAATCGCGCAGGATGCTCCAGCTCGACCAGGCGATGACCAGCGTGATGACCAGCGAGGTGAGCGGATCGATCACGGCAAATCCGGTGGCGGCGATCAGCGCGCCCGCGACCACCACGCCCGCCGAGACCGCGGCATCGGCCATGAGGTGGACGAAGGCGGCGCGCAAGTTGAGGTCCGACTTGGCGCCTGCGGCAAACAGCAGCGCGGAGAGCGCGTTGATCGCGATGCCGACCCCGGCAACGATCATCATCGTGGTCCCGGCGACACTATCGGGCTCGGCAAAGCGGCGCAGGGTCTCGACCAGGATCGCGCCAACGGTGGCCCACAGCAGCGCCGCGTTGGCGATCGCGGCGAGAATCGAGGAACTCTTGAGCCCATAGGTGAAGCGCTCGGAAGGCGGGCGCGAGGACAGCACGGCCGCCGCCCAGGCCAGCAGCAAGGACGCGACGTCGGTCAGGTTGTGCCCGGCATCGGCCAGGAGCGCGATCGAGCCGCTGATGAACCCGGCGGCCCCCTCGACGATCACGAAGGCGACGTTGAGCCCGACCGCGATCGCAAAGGCCGAATTCGCACCGCCCGGCGGCGGGCCGTGGTGATGGTGCCCATGCCCATGCCCATGCCCATGCCCATGCCCATGCGAATGGCCATGGTCGTGTGAATGCCCGTGGTCATGGCCATCATGGTGGTGCTCGTGCCCTGGCTCGGAGCCGGAAGAAGACGTGTTGCGCTGCATTGCAACGCTCCTTCCCATGATTGGCCGGTGGGGTTCAAGCTATGTCGTAACATGACCTCGCCGTTTTGCAGGTGCGTTGCCCTCAAAGCTCAAGATCCCCTCGCTTGTTGCATTTTTGCCGCACTGCAAAATGGGGGAACCCCAATAAATTACTGAAAAATAACATTTTAATTGGTGATTTTTGCGATCGATCGCACTTGCGTTGCAAAATTGCGCGTTTGTAGCGTCAAATGAATCCAAACCGTCAGAAAGCTGTCATATGTGACTGCTCATAGCAGCCGCAGCAAACCTGCGGCGTTGCGAGCGACGTTGCGAGTTTCTTTTTGGCGCAACCCAGTCTGAGAGATTTCAGGGGGCAATGATGAAGTTCCACACCATTCTTAAGTCTGCAACCAGTGCGATGGCCGTCAGCGCCGCGTTCCTGGCGATGCCGGCACTGGCTCAGTCGACCGGCTCGGTTGACTTCGAAGGCGGCGAGATCGTCGTCAAGGGCAAGACCGACCTCAGCGTTGCGGGCGTCGAAATTCCCGACAGCCCCAAGGCCAAGCAGGTCCTCACCCAGGAACTTATCGGTCGCGGCACGCCGGGCCAGACGATCAACGACACGATCAACCTGGTGCCGGGCGTCAGCTTCCAGAACTACGACGGCTACGGCTCGTCGGGTGGCAGCCTGATGATTCGCGGCTTCGATGATACCCGTATCTCGCAGACCTTCGACGGTATCCCCCTCAACGACACCGGCAACTACGCGCTCTATTCGAACCAGCAGCTCGACCCCGAACTGATCGAGCAGGTCAACGTCAACCTTGGCACCACCGACGTCGACTCGCCGACCGCGGCGGCCACCGGTTCGACCGTCAACTACCAGTCGATGCTGCCGAGCCACGAATTCGGCGCGCGCATGGTTGGCACCGTTGGTGACTACAACAAGATGCGCGTTTTCGGCATGATCAACACCGGCGACCTCACGTCGTCGGGCACGCGCGCCTGGTTCTCGGCCTCGCGCGATACGTACGATGCGCTCTACGGCAACTTCGGCAAGATCAAGAAGACCCAGTTCAACGCGCGCATCTATCAACCGCTCGGTGATAACGGCGACTTCATCTCGCTCGCAGGCCACCTCAACAACAACCGCAACAACATGGCTTCGGACTGGGTCCTGAGCACGACGAGCGGTATCCCGACCAGCAAGCAGGCTCGCGATGACTATGAAGTCGCGCGCTGCACCATCCCGGCGGGGACCACTGGTGTGGCCGATGCGGCCAGTTCGTGCGGCAGCGCCTGGGAATACCGTTACAACCCCTCGAAGACGGGCAACGTTCGCTTCCAGTCGCGCTTCACGCTGAGCGACAAGCTCGTCCTTTCGGTTGACGCGTACTACCAGTACACCTCGGCCAACGGCGGCGGCACGACGGTCGGTTACGAAGGTTACTTCAGCGATACGATGACCGGCTACATCAACGGCAACCCCTATTTCGGTGGCGTTGATCTGAACGGTGACGGCGACACGATGGATGCCGTGCGTGTATCGACTCCGAGCCAGACCCGTACCAACCGCATCGGCGTGATCTCGTCGCTGCGCTACAACATCGATGACAACAACCGCATCCGTCTGGCCTACACTTACGATCGCGGTCGTCACCGTCAGACCGGCGAAGTGGGCCTGCTCCAGTCGAACGGCCTGGCCGTCAACTACTTCAACGTCGACACCGCGCTGACCGATTCGGAAGGCAACGTGCTCGAAAAGCGCGATCGTCTGTCCTACGCGATCCTGCACCAGGTCTCGGGCGAATACTCGGGTGACTTCGCGAACGACGCGCTGCACGTCAACGCCGGTGTCCGCGTGCCGTTCATGCGCCGTAATCTGACGCAGAACTGCATCACCACCAGCTCGTCGGGCTACGTGAACTGCTTCACGACCAACGCGACCGATGAGGCGACCAACCTGGCTTCGGGCACTTACGGTGCGCCCGACAACCGCGTGTTCAACTTCAGCCGCGTGCTGCCGACGGCGGGCTTCGTCTATGACATCACGTCGGAACTGGGCCTGAACTTCAACTACTCGAAGGGTCTGCAGGCGCCGGGTACGGACAACCTGTACAACACCTTCTACTACGAACAGGGCACCGCCGGTGCAGCTAAGCCGAAGCCCGAAACCTCGGACAACTTCGACCTTGGCCTGCGCTACCACACCGGTATGATCCAGGCTTCGTTCGGCGGCTGGTACACGATCTTCTCGAACCGTCTGTCGTCGGCCTACGATCCGGCTGTTGACCGCACGACTTACACGAACCTGGGTACGGTCGATCGCTACGGCCTCGACGCGACCTTTGCGGTGCAGCCCGATCCGCACTTCAAGGCCTATGTCTTCGGTTCGTACCTGTGGTCGAAGATCCGCGATGACGTCGTGACCGGTTCGGGCGCTGATGACATTGCGCCCACCAAGGGCAAGATGGAAGGCGGTGTGCCGTCCTATACCCTGGGTGGCCGCGTGGAAGGCAACGCCGGTCCGGTCTCGGTTGGCCTCGAAGCCAAGCGCACCGGCTCGCGGTACTACAACAGCCGCAACGAAGCGGTCCTGAACAGCTCGGGTGACCAGATCTGGGGGGCCAAGGTTCCGGCCTACACCGTCGTCAATCTTGATGCGCGCTTCAACCTGGGCTTCCTGGGCATGGGCGACAAGACCTACCTGCAGGCCAACGTCACCAACCTGTTCGACAAGTTCTACTACGGCGCCTTCGACGACGCCGGTATCACGAAGACGGGCACGACCTACGCCTACATTGGGGCGCCGCGCACCTTCTCGGCATCGATCAACATGCAGTTCTGATCGCGCTGCAACGCAGCGGCAACGTTGCGAAACAAATCGGGGAGGGGCCTTCGGGCTCCTCCCTTTTTTTTGCCCGCGAGACGTGTGAACGGCGCGAAAATTCATCGGTTTTCGCACATTTCAATGTGTTGCAATGGTGCCATGGTGGTGTTGTTCTTTTAACACATGCAATCCGCATTTGCTGCGGGCGCGAAAACTTCGTCTCGAAATTGTCATAAATGCCGGTCTAATGCGCGCTCGGCAGCGAGGTGCGACTTGCTGTTTTGAAGACGACCGTTGGCGGACGATCGCACTTCGTTGTGGGCAAGGGCTCGCTCGCCAAAGGGAAATGCCTCTCTTCACCGGGGGGCGCATTATGAGGTCGTTAGTTCATGAAAAAGCTCAGCTATTTCGCCGCAAGCGCGGCGAGCATCGCCGTCGCTGGCGTGCTTTGCTCCACCCCCGCCTTTGCCCAGTCGACGGGCGCGATCGACTTCCAGAACCAGGAAATCGTCGTCACCGGTCAGACCGAAAAGGGGATTGCCGGCGTTGAGCTGCCCGATTCCTCGAAGGCCAAGGAAGTGCTCGGCCAGAGCGTGATCAGCCGCGGCACTCCGGGGCAGACGATCAACGAGACGATCAACATGATCCCCGGTGTGAGCTTCACCAACAACGACGCCTACGGCTCGTCGGGTGGTAGCCTGATGATCCGCGGTTTCGACGACACGCGCATTTCGCAGACGTTCGACGGCATTCCGCTCAACGACACGGGCAGCTATTCGCTCTACACCAACCAGCAGCTCGACCCCGAGCTGATCGAGCAGGTCAACGTGAACCTGGGCACGACCGACGTCGATTCGCCCACCGCTTCGGCGTCGGGCTCGACGGTCAACTACCGCTCGATCAATCCCGACCACGAATTCGGCGCGCGCATGGTCGGCACGATCGGCCAGCACGACAAGATGCGCATCTTCGGGATGATCAACACCGGCGATCTCAACGAGTCGGGCACACGCGCCTGGTTCGCCGCCTCGCACGACACCTACAACCCCTGGTGGGGCGGTTACGGCAAGATCGAGAAGACCCAGCTCAACGCCAAGATCTACCAGCCGCTGGGCACCAACGGCGACTTCATCTCGGTTGCCGGGCATTACAACATGAACCGCAATAACAACGCCTCGGACTGGGCGCTTAGCACGGAAACGTCGTACGCAGACGGTGGCATTCCGCTCAATCGTGCGGAGCGCGATTCGTACACCGTGTCGCGCTGCCAGGTTGCTGCGGGCGTTGAGGGTGTGTCCGATTCGGCCGATTCGTGCGGCACCGCCTGGGAATACGGCTACAACCCGTCGAACACGGGCAACATTCGCATCAATTCGCGCTTCACGCTCAGCGACAAGATGGTCCTGACCGTCGATCCGTACTACCAGTATACCTCGGCCAATGGCGGCAGCGGCTACGCCACCGCCTATGAAGGCACCTACAGCGACACCATCACCAGCGGCTACATCGGCGGCAAGGCCTACCTCGGCGGCGTCGACCTCAATGGTGATGGCGACACCGACGACTACGTGCGCGTCGCGGCGCCCAGCCAGACCCGCACCAACCGCATCGGCGTGATCGCTTCGCTGCGTTACGACATCAACGACGACAACCGCGTGCGCGTGGCCTACACCTACGATCGCGGCCGTCACCGCCAGACTGGCGAACTGGGTCTGATCAATTCGGACGGCAGCCGCGCCAACTACTTCAACATCGATACCGCGCTGACCGACGTGAACGGCAACGTTCTCGAAAAGCGCGATCGTCTGTCCTACGCGATTCTGCACCAGATTTCGGGCGAGTACACCGGCGACTGGCTCGACAACACGGTCCACGTCAATGCGGGCGTGCGTGTGCCGTTCTTCCGTCGCAACCTGACCAACAACTGTCTGACGACCAGCAGTTCAGGTTATGTCAGTTGCTTCACGACCGACAGCACCGACGAAGCCGCCTACGCGGCTACCCTGTCGAGCTACGGCGCGCGGGACCAGCGCGAGTTCACCTACAGCCACGTGCTGCCGACCTTTGGCGTGGTCTACAACGCAACGCCCGAAGCGAGCCTCTACTTCAACTACTCGATGGGCATGCAGGTGCCGGGCACGGACAACCTGTACCAGACCTTCTACTATGAGGAAGGTTCGGCCGAGGCCCAATCGGCCAAGCCCGAAACGTCGAACAACTTCGACCTCGGTATCCGCTACCACAGCGGCATCATCCAGGCGAACCTGGGCGCGTGGTACACGATCTTCTCCGATCGCCTGTCCTCGGCCTACGACCCGACCACGCAGATCTCGACCTACACCAACCTGGGGACGGTTGACCGTTACGGCATCGATGCGACTTTCGCGGTCCAACCCGACAGCCACATCAAGGCCTATGTCTTCGGTTCGTACCTGTGGTCGAAGATCCGTGACGATGTCGCCACCGCGGACGGCTACGCCGATACCAAGGGCAAGATGGAAGGCGGTATTCCGCACTACACCTTCGGTGGCCGTGTCGAAGCGAACGAAGGTCCGGTCTCGCTCGGTCTCGACGTCAAGCGCACCGGCGCGCGTTACTACAACGACCTCAACACGCCGGTTTACGACGACGACGGCAACCAGATCTGGGGTTCGAAGGTTCCGGCCTACACCGTGGTCAACCTCGATGCGCGGCTGAACATGGGCTTCACCGGGATGGGCGACAAGACCTTCCTGCAGCTAAACGTTTCGAACCTGTTCAACGAGTTCTACTACGGCTCGTTCGACGATGCGGGCACCGACAAAACCAACACCTCGTACACGTATGTCGGGGCGGGTCGCACGGTGACGATGTCGCTCAACCTCCAGTTCTGATCGCTCTTTCGTAAAGAAATGGACGTGAGGGGAGGGTCGAAAGACTCTCCCCTTTCTTTTTTTGGTTCTTGAATGCTGTTTGCGTTCGTTGGGGGATGGGGGCAAGTGGGTTGAAAGGGGCTGGGTATGCGTTCAGACAATCTTCCTCAGGCGCAAAGCCAGGCGCTGGGCGTGCTGGCCAATGCGTTCGACTTCGACGCCGGGGATTTGCTCGCGCCGGTCATGCAGGCGCGCAGCCTGCTTCGCGATTGCGCGCTGGCGCAGCGGATCGGCCAGGCCTTCGAGGGGGCTGAACTGGCGCAATTTCAAGACGGTCTTGCGGATCGCGGGCGGCATTCTGTTCGAATATTGCGGCATCCAGTGCATCGCGCATGCGGGCGCCTGGGGTGTGGCGCTGGCGGGGGCCGCAAGCGGGATCATGCCCATGCTGGTGGGCGCGGGCTTCGTGGTGCTGGGCGCGTGGCCAATGTGTAAGGGGCTCAGCGTGCTGCTGCCCGTCCTGGCCGAGCGGCTGGAAAGCGAGGTCGCCAGCGCATGGGATCAGCTCTGGGATTGAACTGCGGCGGGGAAGCGCCAACGCTGGGTGGCGCGCGCTTCCGGCAGGGCTACTTGTAGACGCAGGCGTCGTAGCCGCTGCTCTTCACCGTGGCGATACGGCGCGAGATGGTGTTGCCGTAGCGCAGCGTGAAGCCGCTCGGGCTCTTGACGCTGCGGGTCTTGGGGCTGGGCAGGGCGGCGGCCATGCGCGCCGCCTGGAGCGGGGTCAGGCTTGCGGCCGACTTGCCGAAATAGCGCTGCGAACCGGCTTCCACGCCATACGTGCCGATCCCCGTTTCGGCGACGTTGAGGTAGACTTCCATGATCCGCCGCTTGGTCCACAGGTGTTCGATCAGGAAGGTGAACCAGACCTCGAGGCCTTTGCGCGCGTAACGCGTCCAGCCCGTGCCTTGCCACAGGAAGACGTTCTTGGCGGTCTGCTGGCTGATCGTCGATCCGCCGCGCAGGAGGCCGCCTTCGGCGTTGCGCTTCATCGCGTTCTCGATCGCCTTGGTGTCAAAGCCGTTGTGGGTGCAAAAGGTGCTGTCTTCGGCGGCGATGGCGGCGGCGACCATGTTGCGGTCGATCTGATCGAGCGACGTCCAGTCCTTGGTGATGCCGTTGCTGTCCATCAGCATCGTGAGCGTCACCGGCACCGGCACGAAGCGGAACACGAGGGTCACGCCGAGGCTGAGCAGGAGGAATGCGGCGATGATCTTGGCAAGCAGGCGCATGGCGGGAACGCGGGCTCCGGTTCGGACGGCAGACATGGTCATGCCCTGGTGGATTGATTGTGACATTTGAGCGCGCCCCATCCGATAGGGTATCAAATGTCAGAATCGAACCACTAGCCGATATGGCCGGTCTCGTGCCAGTCCTTGCGGGGCGGCGCAGTCGTGATTCCCACACTCAGGCGGGAACCGGGGCCTCCTTGGCGGGCGAGTTTTCCGACGCGAAGGGGACGACCCGGTCGCGCCCTGCGTGCTTGGCCTGGTAAAGCGCCTGGTCGGCATCGCGGTAGAGATCGCGAAAGGCCCGCCCCGCCCGCGCCCGGCTGAGCCCGATGCTGACGGTGACCGGCTGGTGGGCGATGATGTCGCCGTGCGGGTAGGCGGCGATCGCCCGGCGCAGCGCTTCGGCGATGGCCGGCGCCGTCGCGGCCCGCTCGCCGTGGATCAGGAGCGCGAATTCCTCGCCGCCAAGCCGTGCGGGCACGCAGTCGGCAGCCTCGAACGTGGCGATGACCCGCGCGACGCTTTGCAGGACGCTGTCGCCCGCATCGTGGCCATGGCGATCGTTGACGCGTTTGAAGTGGTCGACATCGAGGAGCAGGAGCGCGGCCTTTCCCTCTCCGGCGTTCACGGCGGCGAGGGCGGGCTCGATATCCTCGGTGAAGCCGCGCCGGTTGCGCAGCCCCGTCAGCACGTCGCGGCGCGCCAGTTCGCGGGCCTGGGCTTCGCCGCGCTGGGCCTGGGCGTGTTCGAGGTGAAGCCGCGCGTGGAGGCGCGAGGCGGCGGCGGCCAGCCACAGGGTCTGCCACGCCGCGGCAAGAACCACGAGCAGTTGCGGTCCGGCGCCCCACAGCCCCACGTTGCTGCCGATCATGTCGGCGCTGCTCAGGATCACGATCGGCAAGGCCCAGGCGGTGGCAAAGTCGCGCGCTTCTTGGCTGCCGCGCCGCCAGGCCCAGACGAGGCACACCGCAACGCCGAGCATGGTGGCGATGAGCAGGAAACCGATCATGGCGGCGGCAGCGTCCACCGGGCCGCTGCGCAGGAACGCGGTTGGAATACCGAGCAGCGAGCAGGCGGTGGCCATCGTCAGCACGATGCGCCGGGCCAGGCGGGGGGTCGCGGCTTCGCCCGGCGCAGTGATCGCGCTGAAGGCGGCAAAGGTGATCGCAAGGCACGCGATGGCCGAGCACGTCTGCGCGGAAAAGGTGCCGGCAAGACGTGGCGCGATCAGCAGGTGGGCCTGTGCCCATATCGCGCCCCAGGCCAGCATCGCGCCCGCCCAGCCAGCCTGCCACAGCGGGTACTGGCGGCGCAGCGATCCGGCCAGTGAAGCGTTGTAGACCGTGCCGACCAGCAGCAGCATGAGCGCCGCGCCGATGCACAGGCCCAGCGCGGTGCTCTGGATTGCGGCAGTGCCCCGGTCGAGCACGCGGATGCGCAGCATGTCGATGCTGGCGAGCCGGGTGAACTGGAGCGTGATGGCGCTGAGCGGGGCATCGCGCGCGGGCGGATCGAACAGCAGTTGCCCGCCGATCCGCCAGGCGTGCCCGAAGGCGCCGTTGCGCACCGATCGCACGACCTTGCGCCCATCGGCGTAGGTGAAGGTCACGTCGAGACGGTCGAAACGCGAATAGTGGACGAGCAGCGAGGGTTCGTGCCGGGCCGAGGGGGGGATGGCGCTGGCGGGAATGCGCAGCCAAAGCGTGCCGTTCTGGTATCCGGCCGCCGGTTCGCGCGAGCAGGTGAACGCGCGCGCGCGCGTGGCGGCGGGAGCGGGGACGGGGCTTTCGGCGTGGCACAGATCGGGTGCGAGGATGGTCTTTGCGTGCGCCCGAACCGGCAGCACCAGTGCCACGAGAACCAGAACCGCCAGGGCCAGCGCCTGGGCAGGGGCAGATGATCGAACGATCCGATCAAGCGTGAGGAGGGCGCGGCGGGGCATATGTGAGCCCCCGCCTATCACAGATAGTTTGAAAATCCGCAGTTAATCCGGCCCCGGTCGCCCGACGAACAAAAAGGCCGGATGGTTTCCCGTCCGGCCTTTTGAGCCCTGCCGTGCCGGGCGGCCGACCCGCCGGGACGCTTACGCGGTAGGCAAGAGCTGCTTATCGGTGGCGATGCGGTTCATCGCCTTTTGCAGTTTCTCGAAGGCGCGCACTTCGATCTGGCGCACGCGTTCGCGGCTGACGCTGTAGACCTGGCTCAGTTCCTCGAGCGTCTTGGGGTCTTCGCTCAGACGGCGTTCGGTCAGGATGTCGCGCTCGCGGTCGTTGAGCTGGTCCATCGCCTCGACGAGCATGTCGTGGCGCACGGTCTTCTCTTCGGCCTCGGCGACGACTTCGTCCTGCAGCGGCTTGTCATCCTGGAGGATGTCCATCCACTGGCCTTCGCCTTCCTCGCGCAGCGAGACGTTGAGCGAGGCATCGCCGCCCATCATCATGCGCCGGTTCATGTTGACGACTTCCTGCTCGGATACGCCCAGCGTGGTCGCGATCTTGGTCACGTCTTCGGGGTGGAGGTCCGAATCCTCGTAGGCGTCGAGATTCTTCTTCATCCGGCGAAGGTTGAAGAAGAGCTTCTTCTGCGCCGCGGTGGTGCCCATCTTCACGAGGCTCCACGAACGCAGGATGTACTCTTGAATCGAGGCCTTGATCCACCACATCGCATAGGTGGCGAGGCGAAAGCCGCGATCGGGTTCGAACTTCTTCACGCCCTGCATGAGGCCGATGTTGCCTTCGGAGATCAGCTCGGACACGGGCAGGCCATAGCCACGGTAGCCCATCGCGATCTTCGCGACGAGTCGCAGATGGCTGGTCACCAGCTGGGCGGCGGCTTCGGGATCCTCGTGTTCCTTGTAGCGCTGCGCGAGCATGTATTCCTGCTCGGGCTTGAGCACCGGGAACTTGCGGATTTCGGCGAGGTAGCGGTTGAGGCTCTGCTCACCGCCCAAGGCCGGAACCGCGGGAAGGTTGCGTTGCTTGTTGCTCACTATATCCGTCCTTTCTAGGTCGGCACGCGGTCAAAGACCCTTGCGAGGCATCTTAACTTGCGGCCACCTGTTCATCCTAGCACACAAATCCGATTTCAGAGTCGCAATTCGTCGATCAGTGTCCGCATATCGTCGGGCAAGGGGCTCGAAAAACGAACCATCTGGCCAGTAACGGGGTGAAGGAAGCCAAGTTCCGCAGCGTGCAGAGCCTGGCGCGAAAAAGCGAGTCGGGACAGGATTGGCCGGATGGCCTTTGGTGTGCGTCCATATACAGGATCGCCCAGTAGCATGTGTCCGATTGACGACATGTGAACACGCACCTGGTGGGTGCGCCCGGTCTCCAGCCGGCATTCGATGAGGCTGGCGTGGGCCAGCGTCTCGAGCGTGCGGTAGTGGGTCACGGCGTGCTTGCCGCGTCCGTCCTCGACGATCGCCATCTTCTTGCGGTTGGCGCTCGACCGGCCGATCGCGCCGCGCACGGTGCCCGCCATCGGGATCGGCCGTCCCGCGACGACCGCGTTGTAGGCGCGTTCGATCGAATGGTCGGCGAACTGCGCGGCGAGGCCTTCGTGCGCGCGGTCGGTCTTGGCCACGACGAGCAGCCCGGAGGTGTCCTTGTCGATGCGGTGGACGATGCCCGGACGCGCGACCCCGCCGATCCCCGAAAGCTGGCCGCGGCAGTGGTGCAGCAGCGCGTTGACGAGCGTGCCGTCGGGATTGCCGGCGGCCGGGTGGACGACGAGCCCGGCGGGCTTGTCGATCACGATGAGGTCGGCGTCCTCGTGGACGACGACGAGGGGAATGTCCTGCGCGGCGGCCGCGGCCGGTGCGGCCTCGGGCACGTCGATGGCATAAGGCGTGCCCGGCGCGACCTTGAGCGAGCCTTGCGCGGCGGCTTTTCCGGCGAGCGTCACGCGCCCCTCGGACAGCAGCGCCTTGACCCGTTCGCGCGAGAGGCCGCTGGCCTCGGCAAGCGCCTTGTCGAGCCGGCCGCCGGGCGGGGCGATGACCCCTTCGAGAATGTTTGCGGATGCGCCCATGGACGCTAGCATTTGGGGATGGATGTCGAGGTGACAAGAGGGGTGTGCGAAACGCTCCACAGCGAAGCGGCCCGCGCCGCGCCCAACGAGTGCTGCGGCCTGCTGCTGGGCGCGCCGGGGCAGGGCGAGGGCCAGGGTGAAGGGCGGAGTGATCGGGCCGGGCCGGAGCGCATCGTGGCGCTCTTGCCTGCGCGCAATGTCGATTCCGATCCGGCGCGCCGATTCGAAATCGATCCGCTCGTGCTCCTGCGCGCGCACCGTGCGGCGCGCGAAGGGGGGCCGCGCGTGCTGGGCTATTACCATTCGCATCCTACGGGAAATCCCGCACCTTCTGCCACGGATGCGGAGCATTCCACCGGCGATTGGCGCATCTGGGCGATCATTGGTGGTCGCGATATTGCTTTCTGGCGCGATCGTGGGAATGGATTTGACGCGCTCGCCTTTCGCGTGGTTTGACGCTGCCGCCATGGAAATGGGCGCGCGTCGTCCCCATTGAGGAAGGCCAGCGCCCGCGACGGCACAAGATAACGGAAAGTACCGATATTCATGACGACGAGCACGCTCGACCTTGCCAGCCTTCTGTGTTCGCGCCTGTGCCACGACATGCTCAGTCCGGTGGGCGCGCTGTCGAACGGCCTGGAGCTTCTGGCGGACGAGGATGATCCCGAAATGCGCCAGCGCTGCTTCGAACTGCTCGAGCAGAGCGCGCGGATCTCGACCGACAAGCTCAAGTTCTTCCGGCTCGCCTTCGGGGCCGCAGGTGGCTTTGGCGAGCGGATCGCGGTGAGCGAGGCCAAGGCGCTGATCGAGGCGCTGGTGGCGGGCAACGCACGGATCACCATCAATTGGGCGATTTCGGCCGATGCGCTGCCCAAGCCCGCCATCAAGACCTTGCTCAACTTCGCGCTGTTCGGGATCGAGGCGCTGGTGCGTGGTGGCACGCTCGATCTAGCGGGTGAACTGCGGCCCGAGCAGATCGGCGATGGCACGGCCGAGCTCGTTGTGCGCGCCTCGGGGCCGCGTATCGCCTTCGACCATGCCGTGGGCCGCGCGCTCGAGGGGAGCTTGCCCGACGCGGAAATGTCGAGCCGCACCGCCCCGGCGGCCATGCTGCACCAGCTTGCCGAAACGCTGGGCGGGCGCCTGCAATTTGCCATCGGCGAGGATGCGCTGGTATTGGGCGCCGTACTGCCCGGCGCCTGATCGGCCGGACGGTGCAGGCAGGAGAGGACGCTAGGGCCGCACGGCGGTCTGCAAGAAGGAGAATTCGGCGAGGATGAACCGTTGGCTGGTGAACCGTTTCGTGCAGTCTCCCAACTGGAACGAGCGCAGGCGTCCGATCTCGATGGTCGTCTTGCACTACACCGGCATGAAGAGCGCCGCCGAGGCGCTCGAGCGGATGTGCGATCCGGCCGCCGAAGTCTCCGCGCACTACATGATCGACGAGGAGGGCATCGTCACCTCGCTCGTCTCCGAAGAGAACCGCGCCTGGCACGCGGGGCGCTCGTACTGGCGCGGGGAAAGCGACGTCAATTCGGCCTCGATCGGCATCGAACTGGTCAATCCGGGGCACGAATGGGGCTATCGTCCCTTTCCCGAGGCGCAGATGGACGCGCTGATGCCGCTGCTTGCCGACATTCTCGATCGCCACGACATTCCGCGCGCCAACGTGGTGGGCCATTCCGACATCGCGCCCGCGCGCAAGCAGGATCCGGGCGAGCTGTTCGACTGGGCGCGGCTGGGCGAACTTGGCCTCGCGCTCGAGATCCCGGCGGCGCGCATGAACCTGTTCTACGACAATCCGGGCAAGTTCTACCTCGCGCTCGAACGCTTTGGCTATGACATCACCGAAGGCCGCGCGGCGGTGGCTGCGTTCCAGCGCCGCTGGCGCCCGGCGCGCATCGATGGCGAGATCGACGGGGAAATCGGGGGTATCCTGTTCGAACTGCTGTTGGAGCGCGACATCGGCCGTGCTAGGTGAGCGCCCGTGCCGGGGAGCCGGGCAGCCGCGGGGTGTCGCGCCGATTCATCGAACGCGCACCGCGAGGAAAGTCCGGGCTCCACGAAACAAGGGTGGCGGGTAACGCCCGCCGGACGAGCGTGGTCATTACCGATCGCGCGAAGTTCAGGGAAAGTGCCACAGAGAGCAAACCGCCGATGGGACCTGCTTTTTTCGAAAGGCGTGCGTTCACAGGTAAGGGTGAAAGGGTGCGGTAAAAGCGCACCGCGCTACCGGTAACGGCAAGCGGCATGGCAAACCCCACCCGGAGCAAGACCGAATAGGGACTGCGCGCCATCGTGAATGGCAGGTTCGTTTCGAACCGAGGCAGTCCGGGTTGGTCGCTTGAGCGTTGCAGCAATGCAGCGCCTAGAGGAATGGCTGCCGCCGCGGCGTAAGGTCCCTCGTTCAAGGAAACTTGAGGGAGACCACGCCAGGCACAGAACCCGGCTTACAGGCTCCCCGGCACATGGGCCCTGACGATCACGGTTCCTTTTGACGATCCTGGGCCAGGGCGGGGGAGGGCGCGCGGCAAGCGCCCGCCGGAGCGGCGGGCGATCAGGCGATGTCGGGCAGGTCGATCTTCAGACCATTTTCGGAGCTGTCGGGCATTTGCGCCTGATCGGACGATCCGACCAAGCCCGATCCGCCAAGCGGAACGCGCGCCATGACGCCGTGCCTGCGGCGTGCAAGCCCCGTTTGGGGTGCGCCGTACGGGTCAGGCGACCTGTGCCGGTGTGCCCGCTGTGTTTGCCTGCGCGGTGGTCGGGCTGGCCTCTTGCGTTCCGCTGTCGTTCGCCTCTTCGCGTGCGGACAGGAACCAGCGGTTCGTCCCCTCGATCCCGATGGCGGTCAGGCAGCCGTGGAGATAGGCGCCGGTGTCGATACCCAGCCGGTTCGAGCGTAAGTCGGGCTCCTGGGTGATGGTATGGCCGTGGACGACGAAGCCCTCGAACGCCCCGGAGTGGCTGAGAAAGGGCTCGCGAATCCAGCGGCAGTCCGACAGGAGCTGCATGGCCAGCGGAACGCCCGGACGAAGCCCGGCGTGGACGAAGACGTAATCGCCGATGCGGACCAGCTTCTTGAAGCTGCGCACGAAGTCCAGATCCTCGACCGGGAGGCGCGCGGCGATATGCGCCTGAAGTTCCTCGACCGGCCGTTCGAGCAGGGCGTCCATGTCCAAGCCATAGGACTGGAAGGTCTCCAGCCCGCCGAACTTGAGGAAGCTGGGCATCGCCTGGGCATCGGTCAGGCAGGTAAGGAACATTTCCTCATGGTTGCCGGACAGGATTTCCACCGTGCGATCGCGGGCGAGCTGGCGCGCGCGCGCGATTACCTGCGCGCTGTGGGGGCCGCGATCGATGAGATCGCCGAGCAGGACGATGGTGGTCCGCGCCGCCGGGCGGGTGGCTTCGTCGGCTTCGATCCGGCTTAGCAGGGCTTCGAACAGGTCCAGCCGACCGTGGATGTCGCCAATGGCGTACACGCGTTCTCCGGCTGGCAGCGATGGCTCCGGAGCGGCCTTGGACGGCGCGAAAATGTTGAAAATTTTGCCAAGCATTCCAGACAACCTAATACGATTGCAGGCGGCGTGCTGCAAGTGCGAGAAAGTCCGTTCCGGCACGATTGTAAAACGGGTCGTCGCAGTTGCAAAAAGTCCACTATGAATTGCTCAAATGTGTCCGTTACGAAATTTTTCTTGTCTCAATTGTTTCTCAAAAGCAAAGGTCGGAATGCATCGGCCACCGCTTCCGACAGAGAGTTGCGGACCGAAGCGCAGGAGGGACATGGCATCAATAATATAACGTGAGGGAATTGTATGCTTATGTCCGTCCGCAGCCTTCTGGCTGCGACCGCTTTCGCAGGCGCGCTGCTTGCGACGAGTCCCGTCATGGCGCAGGACGCCGAGAAGAGTTCGGATATCACCGTTTCGGCCAATGTCGCGCTGACGACCGATTACCGTTTCCGCGGCGTTTCGCTGTCGGGCGGCGACGTTGCCATCCAGGGCGGTTTCGACGTCAGCCATTCGAGTGGCTTCTACGTCGGGACCTGGGCCTCCTCGCTCGAGGAAGACAACGGGTACGGTTCGACCGAAGTCGACATCTACGGCGGCTGGACCGGTGATGTGGGCGGTGCGACGCTGGACGTCGGCCTGCTCATGTACGCCTATCCCAACGCGCCGGCGGGCGACTACGACTATCTCGAGCCTTACGCCTCGATCGCCGGGACGGTCGGTCCGGTCAGCGCCACGCTGGGCATGGCCTATGCCTGGAAGCAGGATTCGCTGGGGGGCGATGACAATCTGTACATCTACGGCGATACCCAGCTGGCGATCCCCAATACGCCGGTGAGCCTTAGCGCGCACCTTGGCTACACCGATGGCGTGCTCGCGCCCAAGTACCTTGCCGGTGAGCCCGACAAGCACGGGTTCGACTGGTCGATCGGCGCATCGACCAAGGTCTATGGTCCGGTTTCGTTCGAGCTCAAGTACGTGGGCGTGGATGCGCCCTCGATCGATGGCTTCACCAACGACACGGTCGTCGCCACGGTCTCGGCCTCGTTCTGAGCCAACGGTTCGCTGCGAGATAAGGAAAGTCGGACAAGAAGGACTTTCGCAGGAGGACCCGCCCGGAATATCCGGGCGGGTTTTCGGGCTTCATTCGAGATAGAAATCGATCGTCGTCACGACCCTCACCCGCTTGTAGGGGGTGTCGCCCGCGCCCCACCCCGCTTCCTCGCCGTCGCGCGGCGCGATCGAGAAGTAGCCCTGGGTCGCTTTCTTGATGGCCCCGACGCGGGCGCCGCTGTCCTTGGCGAATTGCTGGGCCGAAGCGCGCGCGTCGCGCGTGGCGGCCGCCACCATCGCGGGCTTGATCGTGTCGAGCCGGGTGAAGGTGAAGCTCATCCCCGAACCTTCCTCGATCACGACGCCGTGGCGGACCAGATCGAACTGGCTGCGCACGGCCTTCTGCGCGCGGGCGATGTCCGTGCTGCGCAGCGTCATGCGCTGGCGCACGGTAAAGCCCGACTGCCCGTTGTCCTTGAACGGGGCGACGTTGACGCCGGTGGGCTGCAGGTCGCGCTCGGCAAATCCGAGCCGCTGGAAGAAGGCGCGCACCTCGCGGGTGTCGCGATCCACGCTTGCCTGCGCGCTGGCGAGATCGGTGGCGGAGGCCGAGTAGGAGATCGTCCAGGTGGCAAGGTTGGCGGTCACGTCCCGTTCGGCCAGCCCGCGCACGGTGACCGAACGTTCGGCGCGGCCCCAGCGGGTGAGCCCGTCGCCGAGCGCATAGCCGGCAAAGACCAGTCCACCGGCCAGAACGCCTGCCGCGCCGAGCCAGCGCACCAGCGCCGGATCGCGATAGAACTTGGGTTGGTCGGGGGGATTGGGTACGGCAGGCTGAGACATCGCATTTCTCCCGCTAGAGTTCGGCCGATCGTGCCGGCCTGCCGCTTTATATGCGATGAACCGTTCTTTTCTGTCGTTGAAATGAGGAATAGTTCCGTGACCCGTTACCTGCACACCATGATCCGTGTCACCGATCCCGACGCCACGATTGCCTTCTTCGCGCTGCTCGGTCTCCAGGAGACCCGCCGGATGGAAAGTG
Source organism: Novosphingobium organovorum (assembly GCF_022832435.1). Lineage (GTDB taxonomy): Bacteria > Pseudomonadota > Alphaproteobacteria > Sphingomonadales > Sphingomonadaceae > Novosphingobium > Novosphingobium organovorum. The sequence goes on from NZ_JALHLF010000038.1 coordinate 32,386, forward strand.
AAAAGGGGCGCTTCACGCTGATCTATCTTGCTGCGCCGGGCCAGGAAGATGCCGAAGTCGAACTGACCTACAACTGGCCGGGCGAAGATGGTTCGCAGGAACGCTACGAAGGCGGGCGCAACTTCGGGCACCTGGCTTTTGGGGTTGCGGATATCTACGCGACGTGCCGCGCCTTCCAGGAAGCGGGGGTCACCGTCAATCGCCCGCCGCGCGATGGGCATATGGCTTTCGTGCGCACGCCCGACGGGATTTCGATCGAACTTCTCCAGCAGGGGGACGCGCTCGCGCCGCAGGAACCCTGGGCGAGCATGGAAAATACCGGCGTCTGGTGAGAAGAGTGGGCGAGTTCTCGTTGGCAATCCCGGCCGAGGATGGTCATCTGGCGATGAACGTGTTGCTCCATTAGGGATTTTTTGATGAAGCAGGGCGTTGCTTGTATTTTCAGGTGGCGCTCTGTCTTTTTGTCTTTCGGGATTTGTATCAATTAATTTTTTGAAACGCGGCGGGATTGGGATGGTTGTCTCGGGCGCGCAAATATAAGTATGTTCCTCTAGTTGCTTTGCGTTTGGTGGCGCAGGGCCGTGCACCGGGGGGTGCGTGCAGGCGTGGGCGGGGTCACGTCAGGCAAGGGGCGACATTGGTGGGAGTGGATGCAGCGTACACGGCAATGGCCTGGCTCGAACTGATCGAGCGTGAATTGCTGCTTTTTTCGGCTTTCTGGTTCGCCATAGGGGCGTTGGACGACATGGCGGTCGACGCCGTGTGGGTTGGTCTCAAGCTCTTTTCGCGGGCAAAGGAGGGCGGGATCTCGAATCGCGAGGCTCGCGCTGCGCTGCAAGGGCAAGCGGCCGTGCTGATCGCGGCCTGGCAGGAGGAGCAGGTGATCGGCCACACGATCCGCCATGCGCTTTCGGCCTGGCCGCAGCAGGACTACACGCTCTACATTGGTTGCTATGGCAACGATCCGGCGACGGTTTCGGCCGCGATGAGCGCGGCGGCCGGCGATCCGCGCGTGCGGGTGGTGATTCACGGCAACGCCGGGCCGACGACCAAGGCGGATTGTCTCAACCGACTCTATGCCGCGCTGTGCGCCGATGAACGGCGCGCGCGCGCGCGTTTCGCGTTCCTGGTGCTTCACGATTCGGAAGACATGGTTCATCCCGCCGAACTGGCGGTGTACGACCGGGCGTTGCAGAGCGCGGACTACGTGCAACTGCCGGTGCGCCCCGAGCCGCAGCCCTGGTCGCGCTGGATTGGTGGGCATTACTGTGACGAATTCGCCGAAGCGCATGGCAAGGCGCTCGTCGTGCGCGATGCGCTGGGCGGGGGAATTCCGGCTGCGGGCGTGGGCTGCGCCTTCGCGCGCGCGATGATGGAGCGCATCGCGCGTCGGCGCATGGCGGAAGGTTACAACGGGCCGTTCGCCTGCGAATGCCTCACCGAGGATTACGAACTCGGCCTGCTGGTGCGCGACGAGGGCGGGCGTTCGCGCTTCCTGCGGGTGCGCGACGAGGCCGGTGAGCTGGTCGCCACGCGGGCCTTCTTCCCCGGAACCCTGGAAAGTGCGGTGCGCCAGAAGTCGCGCTGGGTGCTGGGCATCGCGTTCCAGGGCTGGGACCGGCTGGGCTGGGGCAACCGGCTGTGCGACGTGTGGATGGTGCTGCGCGACCGGCGCGGTCCGCTTGCCGCGCTGATCATGGCCTGCTCCTATTCGCTGTTGCTGATCGAGGGTTTCGTGCTGCTCCTGCAACTCGCTGGGCTCTACCAGCGCCCGCCGCTGGGGGGGGCGCTTGACGGGATGCTGGCGGTGTGCGGCGGGGCTGTCCTGTGGCGCGCGGCGAACCGGTTCGCCTTTACTACCGCCGAATATGGCGTGCTCGAAGGGATGATGGCGGTCCTGCGCGTGCCGGTTGCCAACATCATTGCGATCATGGCCGGGCGCCGCGCGCTCGAGCGTTACGTGCTCAGCCTGTTCGGTCGGGTGCTGGTGTGGGACAAGACTGCGCATGACGCGCATCCGGTCTCCGCTCCGGGAGGCCAGTGATGCCCATGCGCATGAGAGGCCAGCCTCTGGTTGCGCTGGTCGCGGTGCTGGCGGGCTGGTGCGGCGGGCGGATCGCGACCTGGAGCCCGTCCGCGAACGAGGGGCCCTGGCCCACCGCGGCGGTGACCGTGGCGGATCCGGTTTCGCTGGCCCGCGCGCCCGAAGCGCCCACGGCGCTTGCCGCGCCGCCGCCCGGCTACGACGCCCGAGGTGGGCTTGTCGGGCCGCAGTCCTACGCGGCCTACGATCCGGCGCCGCCTGTAGCCTTCGCCGGAGCGGGGGGCGGCACGCTCGACGAGGCGACNCGGCTACGACGCCCGAGGTGGGCTTGTCGGGCCGCAGTCCTACGCGGCCTACGATCCGGCGCCGCCTGTAGCCTTCGCCGGAGCGGGGGGCGGCACGCTCGACGAGGCGACGCTCGTGCGCTTGATTACCGCGCTGCTGGCCTATCGCAGCGTGCGGCCGGTGGCGGCGCAGGCTGGCGGCGTTCAGGTCGCTTCCGCGCCGGGTTCGGTCGGCGCAGCGTCGGTGTCGCATCAGTCCGTCCCGGTGGGCGCGGCGCCCGGTCTTCTCCAGAGCGCGTCCTACGATCCCGGCTTCTTCCTGTCGCCCGGCGCGGCGGGGTATCAGGGCGGTTCGCTCGTGGCCGCGCCGCGCTCGGCGTTGCAGGCGGGGGGG
>NZ_JALHLF010000039.1 GCF_022832435.1 Novosphingobium organovorum
CCGACACCGCGACCACGGCCCCCTCCGGGCCGTCCGCCAGCCGCAGCGCCGCCGATGCGCGCGGCGGCATCTACGCCTGACCCCCAACCGATCCGAGGAACCTATTCATGAGCGACAAAGGCAAGAAAGGCGACGGCGAGGAAAAGCCCAAGGGCAAAGGCAAGATGGGCCTGATCCTCATCGGCGTCGGCATGCTTGCCGTGGGCGGCGGGGGCGCGGCGGGGGCCATGATGTTCCTGGGCGGCGGCCACGGTGAAGTCGAGGAGCCCAAGGGCCCGCAACTCATCAAGAAGGGCGAGACCGATCCTTACGCTCCGCCCGCCGCCGAAGGCGAAGGCGAAGGCGCCACGCACGAGGTCGAAGGCGACGGCGGCGACGAGTACCGCACCGCCTATTACACCTTCAAGGACGAGTTCACCTCGAACCTCAAGGACTCGGACTCGCTGGTCCAGCTCGCGCTCGCCTGCTCGACCCGGCGCGACGGGCGCGTCCTGCTCTGGCTCGCCAAGCACGAACTGGCGATCCGCTCCAACATGCTCGCGGTGATCGCCGATACCCCCGAGGACGACATGTACACCATCCAGGGCAAGGACAAGCTGCAGAAGCGGCTGACCAAGACCATCAACGACGTGCTCAAGAAGAAGGAAGGCTACGGCGGCGTCGATGCCGTCTACTTCCGCACACTCATCATCCAGTGAGGTGACGATGGCCAGCGCATCCCCCCCCTCCCCCGCCCGCAAGGCGAAGCACTGCACCGAACTCGTCGGAGCGCCGCCCTCGCTCGACGAACTGGTGCCCGCCCTCTCGTTCCTGGGCGAGAAGCTGGCGCGGGTGCTGCCCGCCTATCTGGCCCGCGTGACCGGGGGCGAGCCGCCACTGGTGCGCGTGGGGATGCCGATGGACACCACGCTGGGCGGCATCCAGTCCGAACTCGAAACGCTGGCCTCGCACGCGCTGCTGGGGATCGGCCCCAAGAACCGGCCGGTGCTTGCCACCTTCGAGGCGGCCCCGGTGTTCCGCCTCGTCGACCGGGCCTTCGGCGGCACCGGGCTGGTGCCCGATCCGCTGCCCGACACTTTCCCGGTCTCCGCCGAGCTGCTGCTCGCGCGGATCGAACAGGCGATCTGCGACACCCTGAGCCAGGTCTTCGCCAGCGAGCGGCCACATCCGGTGCGCTTCGTGCGGCGCGACACCAGTCTGCGCCAGCTCGATCCGTTCGACAAGCGCACCGACCTGCTCCAGCTCACGCTCGACATCGAGGATGCGGATGCCGAGCCCTGGTCGCTCGCGCTCGCCTTTCCGCAAGCCACGCTCGCCGACGTGCTCACCACCCGCCGCCCGGTCGCCCCGCGCCGCGCGCCGCGCCGCAAGGCCGGGCACGAAGCCGAACCCTTCGCTTCGCTTACGCTCGAAATTACCGCCGTTCTCGTCGACATGCCGATCAGCATGCGCCGTCTGTCCGCGCTCAAGCCGGGGGACGTTATCCCCGTGCCGGTCGCGCGCGCGGTGCCGCTGATGGCGGGCGGGCACATCATCGCCACCGGCACCGTGGGCGAACTGGACGACAAGGTCGCCGTCCAGATCGGTCAGGCCTTCTGACCGCGCGCCCACGCGCACACACGCCCGCGCGTCTGGTCCACGCACGGGCATCCACCCCTCCGGCGCGGTCACGCCGGGGGAACCAATGGGGAAGACGTCAATCATGGCAAGGCAACCGCGCGGCTTGGATTTTCTGAGAGACGTCGACGTGCGCGTCTCGGTCGAACTGGGCCGCTCCCAGATGAAACTCAAGGACGTGCTCGCGCTGGGCCCGGAAAGCCTCGTCGTGCTCGATCGCATGACCGACGAGCTGCTCGACGTGCTGGTCAACGGCAAGCCGATCGCGCGCGGCGAAGTGGTGGCGCACAACGGGCGCTTTGGCCTGCGCATCATCGAGATGGTCGGCGAGGACGAGGATGGCGAGGACGGCGTGCCGCTCGCGCTGCCCGAGACGAACCCCGCCGCCGCCGCGCACAGCGCCAAGGAGTAGCCCCACCCATGCTGTGGTATCTGCTCAAGCTCGCCGTCATGCTGCCCCTCATCGCGCTGCTCGCCTGGGCCGCGCTGCGCCTCGCCAAGAAGATGCAGGAGCGCGCCGGGATCGGCACCGGCTCGCGCTCGATCCGCATCGTCGAGACGACCATGCTCTCCCCCACGCTCAAGCTCGCGGTGATCGAATTTCACGGGCGCGAAATCCTCGTCTCGGTCTCGCGCAGCGGGCTGACCCGGCTCGCCGAAGCCTCCGCGCGCGCCCAGTTCGAGGTGATCGAGTGACCGCCTCGCGCCGCCTGTGGGCCGGCCTGCTCACTGCGGGATGCGGGCTCGCGCTGCTCGCCGTACCGCTCGCCGCGCACGCCCAGCAGGCGATCCCCGGCGCGCTCGACCGCGCCTTTGGCGAAATCGGCGGGACCGGCAGCGGGCCGGGTGGGCCGGGGATGAGTCTGTCGCTCCAGCTGCTGCTCATCATGGGCCTGCTCACGATGCTGCCGAGCCTCGTGCTGATGATGACCAGCTTCACGCGCATCCTCGTCGTCCTCGCGATCCTGCGCCAGGCGATCGGGCTCCAGCAATCGCCCCCCAACCAGGTGCTGATCGGGCTTTCGCTGTTCCTTTCGCTCTTCGTCATGGCCCCCACGCTCGACCGGGTGAACGCCTCCGCGATCGCCCCTTACGCCGCCGACCAGATCAACGCCGAACAGGCGATCGCCAACGCGGGCCGCGAATTTCACGCCTTCATGGTGCGCCAGACGCGCGAGCGCGATCTCACCATGTTCGCCGACATGGCCAAGGCCCCGCGCTTCGCCTCAAGCGCGGACGTGCCTTTCTCGATCCTGCTCCCCGCCTTCGTGACCAGCGAGCTCAAGACCGCCTTCCAGATCGGCTTCATGCTGTTCCTGCCCTTCCTCGTCATCGACCTCGTGATTTCCTCGGTGCTGATGTCGCTGGGCATGATGATGATGAGCCCGATGGTCGTCTCGCTGCCCTTCAAGCTCTTGCTGTTCGTGATGGTCGATGGCTGGGCGCTGATGATGGGCTCGCTCGCGGCGAGCTTCGGCTAGGGGCGCACGCGCGATGGAGGACATCACCGCCCTGCTCGCGCTGGCCGACAAGATGCTGTGGGTCACAGCGCTCGTCGCCGCGCCCGTGCTGCTTGCAGCGCTCGCCATCGGGCTCGTGGTGGGGCTGGTCCAGGCCGCGACCTCGGTCAACGAACAGACGCTGACCTTCGTGCCCAAGCTCGCCGTGGTCGCGCTCGTTCTCGTCCTGCTCGGCTCCTCGATGATGACGCTGGTGGGCGATTTCGCACAGGAGATCTTCGCCCAGATCGCGCTGATGGGCCAGGCCGAGCAGGTCGTGCCGTGATCCAGCTCGACTTCGGCTTCGGCGCGCTCGAGGCCGAGTTCTGGCGCCTGCTCTTCGTGATGACCCGGATCGGCGCCGCGCTGGTCGCCGCGCCGCTGTTCGGCATTCCAAGTGTTCCCCCGCAGCTGCGCGTGATCGGCGCAGGCTCGGTGGCGGTGCTGGTCTGTGCCTGGACCGACGTGGCGGTGCCGCCCGCGCTGTTCTCGCTCGCCGGGCTCCTCGCCGTGCTCGGCGAAGTGCTGGTCGGGCTCACACTCGGCTTCGTGCTCCAGCTCGCCTTCGCCGCCCCGGTCATCGCCGCGGAAGTCATGGGCGGGTCGATGGGAATGAACATGGCGGTCGCGGTCGATCCCAACTCGGGCACCCAGTCGCCCGCGCTGGGGCAATACTTCGCGGTGGTGCTCACGATGATCTTCCTGGCGCTGGGCGCGCACCTGCAATGGTTCGCGCTCATCGTCGAGAGTTATCGCGTGTTCCCGCCGGGGCACACCTGGCTCGGCTCCGAACGCTTCGCGCTCGTCGCCGGGTTCGCGCTCGACATGTTCGCGACCGCGGCCACGATCGCGCTGCCGGTGTGCCTTGTCCTGCTCGTGGTCCAGCTGGTGACCGGCGTGCTGAGCCGCTCGGCGCCCTCGCTCAACCTGTTCTCGCTCGGCCTGCCTGCGGGCATCCTGGGCGGGCTTGCCGCGCTGATCGTCTCCGCCCCGGTGCTCACCGACCTCGTCACCCGCCTCTCGCGCGATGCCATCGTCCACGCCAGCGCGGTGCTTGCCCCGTGAGCGAATCCGAAGGCGAGAAAAGCTTTGCCCCGACGCAAAAGCGCAAGCGCGACGCCGCGCAAAAGGGCGACGTCATCCGCTCGCGCGAGCTGGCGACTGCCGCTGCGATCGCCATCGGCGCGATCTGGCTCCTGTTCGCCGGGCCCTGGCTGTTCGATTGCCTCGCCCGGCTGCTGCGCACAGGGTTCACCTTCGACAAGGCCGCCATCGACGATTTCACCCCCGGCCGCCGACTGATCGACGCGCTGATCGCCGCGCTGCCTCCGGTCATGACGCTGGGCGTGGCGGTGATGCTGGTCAGCCTGATCTCGCAGCTCGGCTTCGGCGAGGGGCGGTGGCTGGGCAGCAATCTGGCGCCCAAGGCCTCACGCATCGACCCGATGAAGGGACTGAAGCGCATGTTCGGCCCCAACGGGCTGATCGAGATGGTCAAGGGTCTCGCCAAGGTCGCCCTGCTCGGCACCATCGCCTGGGTCTGGGCGAGCGGGCGGATCGAGACGATGGCAAGGCTGGGGCGCGGCGATCTGGTGGGCGAGCTGTCCTACGCCTGGGACGGGCTCGTCCTCCTGCTGTTCTGGCTGGCCGCCGGGCTCACCCTGATCGCGCTGCTCGACCTGCCGGTCCAGCTCATCCGCCGCCTGTTTCGCCTCAAGATGACGCTGCAGGAAGTGCGCGACGAACAGAAGGACACCGAAGGCGCGCCCGAAAAGAAGGCCGCGATCAAGGACCGCCAGCGCCGCATCGCGATGGGCGCGCTGGTTCCCGCGATGAAGGAGGCGACCTTCGTCATCACCAACCCGACGCACTTCTCGGTCGCGCTCGCGTGGGACCAGACCAAGGCGCCGGCCCCCATCGTGGTCGCCAAGGGGCGCGGCGAAAAGGCCATGGCGATCCGCGAGCTGGCCGCCGAATACCAGGTTCCCGCGCTCGAATATCCCGCGCTTGCCCGCTCGGTCTATTACACCGTGCGCGAGAAACGCATGATCCGCGAGGAACACTATGTTGCGGTTGCCGCGATCCTGGCCTTCGTGCTCGCGGTCAAGCGCGGCGAGAAGCGCGTGCGCCCGCAGGTCCAGGTCCCGGTCACGCTGCGCTTCGATGCCGACGGAAGACTGGAATCGGCCAGCGCATGAGCGAGCGCCCTGCGCCCTATCCCTAGCCCCCTCTTCAGACCCTGTTCGTCCCTCGTGTCTAGGGTGATGACGGGCCGGTGCCACGAGAGAGCGCGCCGCCCCGCAAAGTCCGAAGTGAGCTTAACCCTCGTCCTGCGGAGCCGTTCTTTCAGCCATGACCACGACCTCGACAACGGCGACGACATCGCTCCTCACCACCAGTTCGCTGGTCACGGCGCTCGGCGGCGGCAGCGGGATCGACATGACCGCGCTCGCCAACAACCTCGCGACCGCGACGTTCGCGGACCGGGTCTCGCGCCTCGAAACCAAGACCGAAACGCTCAACACCAAGATTTCGGCCGCCTCCAACATCAAATCGATGATGCTCGCGCTCGACACCTCGCTCGGCACCCTGGTGCGCAGCGGCGATCTCGCCCGTACGCCTTCGGTCGCCAACAGTTCGGTGGCCAGCGCCGCGCTCAGCGGTTCGAGCGTTCCCAGCGGCAGCTATTCGCTCGAGGTGACGCAACTGGCCACCAACCAGATGCTGGCGAGCAACGCCTACACCGCCTCGACCGACACCGTGGGCGCGGGCACCCTGACGCTGCGTTTCGGCACCGTCTCGGGGTCCAGCTTCACCGAGGACACCAGCCAGAGCGCGGTCGACATCACCATCGAGAGCGGCGACACGCTGGCCAATGTGGCGGCCAAGATCAACGCCGCCGACGCGGGCGTCACCGCCTATGTCGCCAACACCGCCGAGGGCGCCAAGCTGGTCATCAAGGGGCAGGAAGGCGCAACCAGCGGCTTCATCCTCGAAGCGAGCGAGGACGCGAGCGATCCGGGCCTCTCCAACCTCGCCTGGGACCCCAGCTCGGCGAACGGCACGCTGCTCTCGACCGCCCTCGACGCCGCCTACAAGGTCGACGGGCTCGAATACACTGCCAGCTCGAACACCGTGACCGACATCATTCCCGGCGTCACGCTCACGCTCAGTGCGACCAATGTCGGATCGCCGACCAAGGTCACGTTCTCCGACCCGTCGGACACCATCGCCAGCTCGATGCAGGATTTCACCGACGCGCTCAACGAGATCATGACCGAGCTCAACTCCGCCACCGCGATCGGCGGCGATCTGGCCAACGATTCGGGCGCCCGCTCGCTCAAGCGCCAGCTGGCTGCGCTGGCCGGTACGATCGTCATGCCCAACGCCACGGGCACCGCGCGCACGCTCGCCGACCTTGGCCTCACGACCAACCGCGACGGCACCTTCTCGCTCGACACCGACCGGCTTACAGCGACGCTCGAAGCCGATCCCGAAGGCGTCGCGGACATGTTCACCAACGGGCTCTACGGCGTCTATTCGACGGTCGACAAGATCTACCGCAGCGCGGTCTCGACGACGAACATCGATTCGCTCGCCTACTCGATCACCAAGTGGACCAGCCAGCTCGACGACGTCGCCGACAGCCAGACCGAAATCGCCGAACAGCAGGAAGCCCTTCGCGCCCGCCTTGCCAGCCAGTTCACCGTTTCGGAAACCCGCATCGGCCTGCTGAACTCGACCAAGACCATGCTCGAGAACCAGATCGCGGCCTGGAACAGTTCGGACAGCTGACATGCTCGGACGCGTTACCCCCCACGAGGCCTATCGCCGCGTCGATTTCGATGCCCGCGTCAACGGCGCGGACAGTTCCGAGCTGGTCCACGTCTGCCTCGAACAGATGGTCGGCGCGCTCGGCACCGCGCTCCACGCGCACGGCATCGGCGATGCCGCGTTACGCAGCCGGTCGATGACCCGCGCGCTGACCGCGATCACCGCGCTGCAGATGGGCGTTTCGGGCGAGACCGCGATCGCCTCGGCGCTCAACCAGGTCTATGCGGCGGCCCGGCGCACGATCCTCGATTGCTCGATGGACTTTACCCCCGACCAGGTCACCCAGCTGCGCACCGATTTCCAGGAAATCGGGCAGGCCATGCAGGCCAGCTGAGAGACCGTTTGAAAAATGCCTTTTCAGGCATTTTGATTACGGCACCAGCCCACTCCCCCACCCGACCACCCGCAGGATACTGGCAATGGGTGGTCGGGTGGGGGAGTGGGCTGGTGCCGCAAAATTCGCATTTCGCGAATTTTCAAACGGGCTCTGAGGCGCCCCTCGGCGGCGCTCCCCCCACTGTTCCACATCCGCTGCAATACCGGTGCGAATCCCCGATTTGCGCGGGACTATGCGTATTGCGTCGCAGCATCGCGCCCGAAGCCGCGGCGCGCGCGGCCTGGCTTACAATCTGGCACCGATTCGGCGTTGCCGGGTCCGACCGGGCGCTTGATTTACCCCAATTTTTGCGAACGCTTGCACGCAATGCATCGACATCGGACGTGAAACGGCGGGAAACCGCGCTCCATTGCGAATATTCCCTAGGCAGAAATAAGAATGGGAGTCCGATTGTGGAGCAAGGAATTTCCAACCTCATCCTGATTGATAACGACATGCGCCGCCGGGCAGCAATCAGTCATGCCCTGTCATCCGCCAACATCCATGTCGAGCCGTTCGAGAACCTCTCCGAACTGGCCAACAGCTGGCCGCGCTCGGGGATCATCCTCATCCATGACGAAGCCGGTGCGATCGACGAACTGATCGAAAACATGTCGCTGCACGGCGAATGGTTCCCGATCATCGCCTTCAGCGAAAACCCGGCCGCGCAGCGCATCGTGGGCGCCATCCTCGACGGCGCGATCGACTACATCGCCTGGCCGATCACCGCGGGCGAACTCAACCAGACGCTCGAACGCGCAATGCTCCGTGCCGAAGGCGTGGGCAACGCCAAGCTGCGCGAGATCATGGCCCGCGCCCGTGTCGACCGGCTGACCCGGCGCGAACGCGAAGTGCTCGGCGGCGTCGCCAGCGGTCTGTCCAACCGGCTGATCGGCGAAAAACTCTCGATCAGCCCGCGCACGGTGGAGATCCACCGCGCCAACATGCTCAACAAGCTGGGCGCGAACCACACCTCCGATGCGATCCGCATCGCCATAGAAGCCGCCATGGTGCACTGATCGCCGCGACGCTGGCACGCTCCCTCTTGGCGAAGATAACCGGAGCAGGCCTGGCGTCATGAGACGGCAACCGGCCGGGCATCCCTTCGGACGCGCGCTCGGGACCAATCGCAAGGGGCAGGAACGCGGGTGCGCTTCTGCCCTTTTGTTGTCAGCTGAGTTGCCAGCACGGCCAAGCGCGCCAAGGAAGGTCCGACCGGACACGCCCTTTAGGCGACCAACGCCAGCCGATGCCGGTTCCTACGCCCGCCGCTGGCGCGCGCAGCAGGCACGCGGCGGCGAGCGCGCATTGCGCGCAAGCCGGAACGACCAGGACAGGTGGTTGGCGCAAGGTACGCTGACCGCCCACCCCGCTGCGACTAGTGGATTGATTTTGCCATTTGCATCCCCTGGCGGCTGGGATGGGTCTGCAAATGCCAAAATCGCAAAATCCACTAGAATCAAATATATGCTAGTGGTTCGAAACGATTCTGACATTTGAGCGCGCCCTATCCGATAGGGTATCAAATGTCAGAATCGAACCACTAGGTTCGCTACGCTCCCCAAGTCTCGCTGCCCCTCCCGCAAGCGGGAGGGAGGATAGCGCATTGCCCTCCCGCTTGCGGGGACACCGGAAGGCCTGGGGCCGAAGGGACCTCGCCGAACCGGGTGGGCGGATCACAACGGTGGCGTGTCCTGCCGCAACGGCGGCAATCCAGACTTTCGCATTGGCCTCCCCCGTCCAGACCCCGCCTTACGCAACTGCCACGAGCCCGATCGGCACCAAGGCTTAGCATCTGGCGTGACATACCACGTGTGCCGGCCCCGCAACCTGAGCAAAAGCCGGCTCCTGGTCCCGCTAGTCGTGTACCGGCAGACCTGGCCCGAACGATCTTCGGATCAGGTCTGCCACGACGGGAAAAACGAACCCTGCCTGGCGACGCGCCCGGACCCTTGCGAACCCGCCGGGGGCGTCGCCCTGTTCGGCCCTGTTCCTGCCGATGGGTGCGGCACGCCGCTCTGGACCGACCACCGCCCCGCACGCTACAGGACGTGCCCATGGCCTTTTCTTCCGCCACCCACAGCGTGCAGGACGCCCTGCCCGCACCGCTTCGCCGCAGCCGGGGCATGCGCTGGCTGGGGGACATCCACGGCTCGCTCCAGATCCACGACGCGATCCGCGAGGCGCGCGCGCAGGACTTTGCGATCGGCTTCATCGGCGACCTGACCGACCAGAGCCCATCCGACGGGGATGCCCCGAACGACAGCGCGGCAATCATCCGTACCCTGCTCGAACTCGATGCCCAGGGCCTCGCCCTCATCACGCCCGGCAACCATTGCTTCAAGCTGCTGCGCTACCTCACCCACTGGCGCGAAGGCGACGGCGGCGAACAGCGCCTGCAGCTCACCCACGGCCTCGATCGCACCATCGCCGAGATCATGGCCGCCCCCGATCGCGACACGCTGATCGAGGGCTATCTGCGCGTCGTCGGCGCCGCGCCACTGTGGCGCCAGATCGGCCCCTACCTCTTCGTCCACGCCGCCGCCGCCCCGGCGATGTTCACCCGGCACGCACCGAGCGCCGCGCACGCGCTTACGCTGCGCGGCGATGGCCTCGTCCACCGCGCGCTCTACGGCCAGACCGCCCCGAACGCGGCGCAGGGTGCCCTGCCGATCCGCCTCTACGACTGGGCAAGCGCTATTCCGGCGCGCCACACCGTGGTCATCGGCCACGACCGCGTGCCCGACGTGCAAACCACCACGAACCCGGCCGGCGGCCAGCTCGTGCGGATCGATACCGGCGCGGGCAAGGGTGGGCGGCTGTCGTGGATCGACATCGACGCGCAGACGCTGGCCTTTGAAGCACCCGGCGCCATCGAATAGAGAAACGAGGAAAGGGGGGCCGCTGCCCTAAGGTCTGTGGGAATTTAGAGCATTTTCCAGTCAGGTGGAATCACCTGACGGTTCAGAAAATGCGTCAAAACAAAGGCCTAGAGCGGTCGATCCGATGCAATCCGATCGAAAACCGCTCTAGGATTCCGATTTTTCTGGAGCTGTGATTCACGTTCTGGATGGAACGCTTTGTACTGACTGATGCCCAGTGGGCGAAGATGGCACCGCATTGTCTGGGCAAGCCGACCGATCCGGGGCGCAGTGGCCGGAACAATCGGCTGTTCATGGAGGCAGTGCTGTGGATTGCTCGGACGGGCAGTCCATGGCGTGATCTTCCCACGGTGTTCGGCAACTGGAGTACAGCGTTTCTGCGGTTCCGGGATTGGCGCGAAGCCGATGTTTTCAAGCGGATTTTCGATGCCTTGTCGGAGGAGCCGGACATGGAATGCGCCATGATCGACGCCACCATCGTCAAAGTCCACCGGCACGGTCAGGGTGCAAAAGGAGGGCTAATAGCCAGGCCATCGGCCGCTCCAAAGGCGGCATGACAACCAAGATTCTGGCGCTGACCGATGCTCTGGGCAACCTTGTCCGCTTCCGCCTGATGCCCGGCCACCGTTTCGACACTGTTGGCGTTGCCCCACTCATCGACGGCATCGAGTTCGGCGCGCTGCTCGCTGACAAGGCCTTCGATAGCAACGAGATCGTCGCCGACCTCAACGAACGCGGTGCGAAGATCGTTATCTCGCAGCATCCACGTCGCGCCAAGCCCATCCCGATTGACGCCGAAATGTACAAGTGGCGCCGCCTCATCGAAAACTTCTTCTGCAAAATCAAGGAATTCAAGCACATCGCCAGGCGCGCCTGCAAAACCGATCAAAGCTTCGAAGCCATGATCCACCTTGCTGCTGCCGTCATCAACTCACGTTGAATCCCCACAGGCTTTAGAGCGGTCGATCAGATTGCATCGGATCGACCGCTCCAGACCTTTGTTTTCACGAATTTTCCAGTCAGGTAATTCCACCTGACTGGAAAATGCCCTAGTGGAGCACGATCTCCATCCCGGCGAACACCTTGTCGTCGAGCGAAGGGATTTGCTCGATCGCCATCAGCAGCGCCGAGGCCCAGGCACCCAGCAGGGCCAGCGCGGGCGTGGCCCCTTCGGCGCAGACATCCTCTTCGCTGTCGGACACCAGGCACGAGGCCATGCTCACCCCGTTCTCGCTGCGCGAGCACATGAACGCAGGCTCATCGCCCACCACCAGCAAGGCCGCGTCAAGCCCCGCTCCGACCGCCAGCAGCGTTTCCAGCCGCGTGCGAGCCGGCACCGGCTGGCCCCCGCGCACAAGTTCCACCGCCTCGCGAATGCGGGCGTGCTCATCGTCGGCGGGACACTGCGCGCAATCGTCAATGAAGTCGCGCAGCTGCTCGCAGAAACTGGACGATATGCCGCCGGGGGCGTGCAGGGCTTTGGCCATGATTCGGGGTGCCTGAAACTATAAAGACGCTCTCAGGCCCGATCCTCCGCCGCGGGTCAATCCGCAATGCCCCGCCCTGCATCACGCCCGTCCCAGCGCGCTACACCCCGGTGCGCACGCGTAAACAGGCCCCGCGCCCGCTCAGCGGCGCGCCGCGAACCACGGCACGAGCCGCTCGATCGCTTCGGCGACTTCCCCCGGAGAAACCGCAAAACTGAAGCGCATGAAGTGGTTACCTTCGACCGGATCGAAATCGATCCCCGGTGCGGTGGCCACCCCGGTGTCGAGCAGAAGCTGGCGACAAAAGCTCAGGCTATCCTGCGTATAAGCTCCGATATCCGCCCATATATAAAAGGCGCCGTCGGGTGGCGCAATCGCATCGAGCCCCAGCCGGGGCAGCGCATCGAGCAGCATCTGGCGCCCTTGCGCGTAGTTGCGCACGTGCCCCTCCAGCTCCTCTGTGCTGTCGAAAGCGACCAGTCCGGCGTGCTGCGCCAGCACCGGCGGGGTGAGAAACAGGTTGCCCATGCGCGCCCGCGCCGTCTCGACGAGCCCGGGCGGGACCAGCAGCCAGCCCAGCCGCCAGGCGGTCATCGAATAGTATTTTGAGAAGCTGTTGACGATCACCGCCTCCGGATCGAATTCGAGCAACGAGTGCGCTTCGGGGCCGTAGGTCAGGCCGTGGTAGATCTCGTCCGACACGATGCGGATGCCCCGCGCGCGGCAGACCCGCGCGATTCGCTCCAGTTCTCCGGCCTCGATGATCGTGCCCGTGGGGTTGGCCGGACTCGCCAGGATCACGCCATCGGGCGCCGGTTCGAGCGCCGCGAGGGCTGCGGCGGTCAGCTGGTAACGCGCGTTGGGGCCGCAGGCGATCTCGACCGGCTCAAGATACATCGCCTTGAGCGTGTTGCGGTAGGCGACGTAACCCGGCCGGGCCAGCGCAACCTGCGCACCGGGGCGGAACAGGCTGGAGAGCGCCAGCACCAGTGCCGGCGACGCGCCGCAGGTGAGGATGATCTGCTCGGGATCGACGCCTTGCCCGTACCGCTCGGCATAGTGGCGCGCGATACGCGCCTTGAGCGCGGTACTCTCCCAATATCCGCCCGGCTCGGCGTCGAGCATGGCGTGCGCTTTGGCGATCGCCGCCGCAGGCGCCCCGGTCGATGGCTGGCCATACTCCATGTGAATGACACTGCGCCCTTGCGCACCCAATTCGTAGGCCAGCCGTCCGATCGCGATGGCGTGGAACGGATCGACCTCGGCAACCGGCGCGGGAACGGCATGGGGCGGAGGCGACGTCGGTGCAGTGGTCATGGTCACGCTGCTAGGCGCCCACCTGCGGCGACGCAAGCCTTGCCCCCGCCGGACGATGCCCGGACCGTCGCCCGACACCCGCCTTATCCTGCCACGCCAAGGCACGCCCGCGGACAGCCAATTCAAAACTTCCTTCCCGGCGCGGTACAAACCCCCTTGCACTTGCCTCTTGCGCTCGGTAAAGGCGCCCCCTGCCCACGTTCCGGTTCATCCGGGAATCGCAAAGGCACGCCGCTTTAGCTCAGTTGGTAGAGCACATCATTCGTAATGATGGGGTCAGGTGTTCGAGTCACCTAAGCGGCACCACCTTCCTGAACTTTTCTGACAGGTTGATCGCCCCCTCGTGAGGCCGTGAGCGGTTGCGCGATCCGCGCGCCTGCCACGCGGATCCAACTCGGTCTCGCGCACGTCATGGTGCCAGCCTCGGGCCTCGACGGCTGCAACGCACGATCGACAGGCGACGCTTTACGCGAATGGCGAGCACCGGAAAGATCAAATCCAATTAGATCGGCACTAAAACGGATCATTCCCCCATTTCGACAGAAAAATAAAAATATTAGTTACCGATTGCTAATGAATTAAAACACAATCACTATAAGCCCAACAAAGACGAACTATACTTATTTTACCAAGGATATCCGATGCCTTACCCCCATTGGAAACGAATCCTGATCGCCCTCACCGCATCTTGTCTGATGCAATCGGCGGCTCTTTCACAGGATGCGCGCGTGAATGCGCGCACGTCTCCCGGCCGAACGGGGCCTTCCGCCAGCTGCACGCGCGAACAATGGGTTAGCTTTGCCCGCCAATTGGTCGGTCCGGACGGTACGGTGCACGCCGACTGGTTCGGCCAAGCCGCCGACCGGATCGCAAAGCTGGTCGAATTCGACCGCGACTACGGGCAGAAGCGCAAGAGCACGCAGCGCGAATACGACCAGCTCAAGCACGCGATCGAAAACTACGATGCCTCGGTCCAGCGCCAGCACCGCTCGAACCCGCTTTCCGGATTGCTGGGCGGCCTGAAAAGCGAACCGGCCCCAATCAAGACCCAGCGCGCGCGGCTGGCCGAACTCAGCGCCCAGCGCTTCATGACGCAGGGCCAGGTCGACGCGCTGCAGGAGCAAGCCGCGAGCAGCGCCCGGCTGGCGAAACAAGCGGTCGACGAGCTTGTGCCCTCGGTCCAGGCGTTCGGGCAAGCACCGGAAAATATCGATCGTGCCATCGTGATCGAAACCGGGTTCCAGACGAACCTGCGCCATTGCCTCGTGTTCAAGCCCTCCGCGCTCACGGCCCTGCAATTCGCCGACGCCAACCAGCCGCTCGGCCTCTTGGGCGGCGAACTGGCCGGGATGGTCGAAGCGGCGGGCGCGCGCAACGGCGAGCTGTTTCGCCAACGGATTGCCCAGATCGATTCCGACGACGCCCTCGCCCGGTTCCGCGCACAGTACCTTGCCTCGCCCGCGGCGAAGCGCGGCCTCGAGGCATCCGGGGCCATGCCGGCCTTTCAGGAACGCCAGCAGCTGCTGGCCGAGCGGGCGCAGGCTGCCCGCGCGAAGGCGCAGGCCGAAGCGCGCGCGCGCGAAGCCCAGGCCCAGCGCCAGGCCGAGGCCGAAAGAGCCGCAGCCCAACGTGCCCAGGAAGCCGAGGCCGCGCGCTTTGCCGCACAGGACAAGGCGCAGTCCAGCAAGACCGGAGAGCCGACCCAGGCCCAGATGCTCGCCGCGTTGAACGGCCGCCTGAACGCCGCCAAGGCCAATTCCAAGGCGCAGGGCGAGGCGGGGTGCAACGCGATGAACAGCGGATCGCAAAATCCGCTCGATGGCATCGCCTGCCTCATGCTCGGCACGCGGGCCGCCGATGCCGGGCGCGACATCAGCATCGACTATTTCGAAAAAGTCGGCTGCAAACCGGCCGTCGCAGCGGGCTACATGTGCGACTACCTGATCCGGGCGAAGGCTCCGATAATGGGCGCCTTTACCACCAGCAACGCCGCGGCGACGGTGAATACCAAGCGCTTCGTGCGCAGCAGCCGGGGCTGGATCGTCGTCGATTGACCCGCTCAAAATCCGCGAACCCTGTCTCGGGAGGCACCATGACGCTCGTGAAATACACTCTCGCCATACTGCTGATCGCCGCAGCGGGCCTGTCCGGACTGACCGCCAGACCGGCCCATGCCGCCGGTTGCGAGAAAGGCAATACCGGCAAGATTCTGGGTGGTATCGCCGGAGGCATTGCCGGGGGAATCCTGGGCAACAAGATCGCCAGGGGCAAGGCGGGCACCATCGTCGGCGCCCTCGTCGGGGTGATCGCCGGCACCCAGATCGGCAAGAAGCTGGATCGCTGCCAGCAGGAAGAAGTCGCCAAGGCGTCCAAGGCCTCGCTCGACACCAACCGGTTCGGCAAGGATTCGCAAAAGCCGGTGATCGACCCGGCGACGGGCGAGCGCATCGGCACGGTCGAAACCGTGCGCGCGGACACCGCGTCGACCTACGAATGCCGGGTCCAGCGCATCACCGTGCGCGACCCGGCCACGGGCGAGGAAATGGTGGAGCCCATCAAGCAGTGCCGATCGGGCAAGAATGGCGCCTTCGAGCCCGTTGCCGCCTGACGGGGAAATGCGCCAGCCGGCTGGAACCGGCGCGTTTCAGTCTGTCGTGAGCATCGCGCGGATCGCGTTGCGCGCGACGACCACGCGCGGTTCGCGCAGCGCGGTGGGCGAGGCGACGAGGAAATAGCGGTTGGCGGGCGGCGCGATCGGCGCGCGGATTTCGACCAGTTCGCCATGCGCAAGCTGCGCCACGCACAGATAGTCGGGCAGGACCGACCAGCCGAACCCCTGCATCACGATCGCGCGCAGCCCCCGCAGGTCCTCGCAGATCAGCGCCGGGCGCAGCGCCGCGCACGTCAACGCGTTGGCCCCCAGCCAATCGTCGACGAGCTGCTGTTCCAGATCGAAGGCCAGCACCGGCTCGGTCTCGAGCGCAGCACCCAGATCCGGGGCCGCGTTCAGCCGTGCCGCGACTTCGGGCGCGGCGACCGCGTGGAGCAGTTCGGCATGGACCTTCTCGCTGCGCAAGCGCTGGTCGGTCACCGGGTAGCCGGAAATTGCCAGGTCACACTCCCCCTCCAGCAAGGCGGTGCGGATTTCCTCGCGCCCGCCGTTGAGCAGGCGCAGGCGCATTCCCCTGGCCAGCAGCGGGCGCAGGCGCGGCATCACCAGTTCGGCGAGGAAATCGCCATGGCTCATGATCCGCACCACCCCGGTCAGGTCGCTCGATCGCGCGCGCACTTGCGCCAGCGCGGCCTCGGCGACGTCGAGCCGGTCGCCCAGCCCCGCCGCCAGTTCGGTGGCGATCGCGGTGGGCACCACCCCCTTGGCCTGCCGGTCGAACAGCGGATGGCCGATTCCCGCTTCGAGCGCGGTGATGTGCTGGGAGATCGCCGGCTGGGTCAATCCCAGCACGCGGGCTGCGGCGCTGAAGGAGCGCTGGCGGTAGACTTCGACGAAGCTGCGCAGATGCAAGAGCGACATGACGCACCTGCTATAACCAAACTTATCAAACCTGCCAAATGAGCTTATGGGCCAATTGGCCTGGACAGGCATATTTGCGCAGCCTCGCACGCCGCCATGACACCGCCCCCTCCCATCGCCTCCCACGCCTCGGATCGCTCCGCGCCCGATGCTCCTCGCGCCGCCCGGCGCGTGACGCGCTGCGCCCGATCGCGGGGCACGCGATGAGACCCTCTGCGCTCCAGTCCGCGCTGTTTTCCGCCAAGACCGCGCTCGCCGCGCTGATGGCGCTGTGGGTCACCTTGTGGGTCGGCCTGCCGATGCCGTTCTGGGCGATGACCACCACCTACATCGTCGCCAACCCGCTTTCGGGCGCGACTCGCTCCAAGGCGATCTACCGCGTGATCGGTACCTTTGCCGGGGCAGCGGTGGCGGTGGGGCTGGTCCCCGCGCTCGTCGACTGGCCGGTGCTGCTGTGCCTGGCGCTGGCGCTGTGGGTCGGCGTCACGCTGACGATTTCGCTGCTCGACCGCTCACCGCGCGCCTACACCATGATGCTGGCGGGCTACACCGCGATGCTGGTGGGCTTTCCCGCGGTCGACCGGCCCGAGGCGGTGTTCGACATCGCCGTCGCGCGCGTGACCGAGATCATCCTGGGTATCGTGTGCGCCACGCTCACCCACAGTCTGATCTTTCCGCAGTCGGTCGCCTCAAACCTGGGCGCAAAGCTCAACGCCTGGCTGCGCGACACGCGGGCCTGGCGCGCCGAGATCCTCGAGGGAACCAGCAGCGCCCCGCACATCCGCGCGGGCCGCCGTCGCCTGGCCCAGGACGCGATGGAATGCGTGGTGCTGGCCACGCACGTTCCCTTCGACACCTCGCACTGGCGCGATGCCAGCGCCTCGGTGCAGGCCTTGCTGCGGCGCATGTTGCTGCTGCTGCCCACGCTCACCGGCCTCGCCGACCGCCACCGCGCGCTGACCGAACGCGGACTTCTGCCTGTCGCCAACGACGCACCGCGCCCCGCTGCAACGCGCGGCGAATGGGGCGAGCTGCTGGCGCAGAGCCACGCCATCCGTGCCGAACAGACCGCGCGGCTGCTCGACCAGTGCGACACGCTGCTCGCCCATCTCGACGATCGCAGTGTGCCCGCCCCGCTCACCCGCCAGGAAAGCCGTCAGGGCATCGCGATGCACGCCGACGGCGGCATGGCGATCATTTCAGGTCTTGCCGCGATCATCGCCGTCCTCATCTGCTGCACGATCTGGATCGGCACCGGCTGGGCGGACGGGTCGATCGCAGCGATGATGACCGGGGTGTTCTGCTGCCTGTTCGCCTCGCAGGACAATCCGGTTCCGATGATCCTGCGCTTTGGCGGCGCATTGCTCGCCGGACTGCCGGTCGCGGCGTTCTACCTCTTCGTGCTGATGCCTCCGGTCGACGGGTTCATTCCGCTCGCCCTGCTGCTGCTGCCGCCGTTGCTGGTGGCGGGCTGGATCATTCCGCACCCGCGCTGGGGCGCCACCGGGGCGGCGGCGATGCTGGGTTTTGCCAACGCGCTGGCGCTGCAGGAAAGCTTCCACGCCGACTTCGCCCGGTTCTTCAACGCCAACTGCGGGCAGGTGCTCGGCGTGCTGGTCGCCGCCGGCGTCACTGCGGGGATGCGCACGGCGGGCGCCGATGCACTGATCGGGCGGGTCAAGCGCCACCTGCGCGCCGATCTGGTCCGCTTTGCCAGCGCCACCACCCCGCCCAGCCGCTTCCAGGTACTGGGCCGCACGACCGACCGGCTCGCGCTCATCACCCAGCGGCTGGGTGATGCCACCGACGAGGCCACCACCAGCCTTCGCGAAGTGCGCATCGCGATGAACATCGTGACGCTCCAGCACTTGCAGGCGCAGGTCGACCGGCGCCTGAGCCTGTCGCTGCGCCGCGTGCTGCGCGACGTCGCCCGGTTCTATGCCGGCAACAGCCAGAGCCCCCCGCCCGAGCGCCTGCTCGCGCGAATCGACGTCGCGCTGCGCCTGATGCTCGCCGAACCGGGCCTGTGGCAGCGCCTGACCGGCGAAATCCTGGGCAACGACCCCGCCGAAGGCCTCGCCGCGCTCGTCGCCCTGCGCCGCAACATCTACCCCGACGCCCCCGACTTCACCCGCGAGGACCGGCCGTGATCCCCGACTACCGCATCGCCGACATCTTCGTCGCGGCCGCCCCGATCGACGGGCTGATCGCGCTGCTCGTCGCGCTCGTCCTCCATCGGCTGCTCTCGTTCTTCAACGTCTACCGCTGGGTATGGCACCCGGTGCTGTTCGACACGGCGATGTTCATCGTCGTGTGGGCCGCCCTCATTCGCTTCGTCCCCTCCCCGATCATCGGAATGACCCCATGAGCCTGCACTCTTCCGCGCGGCGGCAGAAAGCCGTGTCCATCACTTTCACGGGGCTGATGACCTTGGCGGCGATTCTCGGCGGCAAGGCGATCTACAACTATTACCAGGACGATCCCTGGACCCGCGACGGGCGCATCCGCGCCGACGTGGTGCGCATCGCGCCCGACGTCGCGGGCCTGGTCACGCGGATTGCGGTGGACCACGACCAGAGCGTCCACCGCGGCCAGGTGCTGTTCGAGGTCGATCCCTCGCGCTACCGCCTCGCGCTGCAGGAAGCGACGATCGGGGTCGAGCAGGCCAGGGCCGATCTCGACCGCGCCCGCGCCGCGCAGCAGCGCGCCGCCGTCACCCTGACCGAAGCCCGGCGCGAGGATGTGCGCGACCGTGGCCTTGGCGAGCTGATCGCGAGCGAGAGCGCGCAGCAATCGCAGACCAAGGCCCAGGAAGCCGCCGCCGACCTCGCCTCCTCGCGCGCCGCGGTGGAACAGGCGCTGGCCCGGCTCGACGCGGCGCGCAACGCGCGCGACCTCGCCCAGCTCAACCTGACCCGCACCAAGGTCCTTGCCCCGTCGGACGGCTACCTCTCCGAAGTATCGGTGCGCGTGGGCAACTACGTCAACGCGGGCAGTCCGGTGCTTGCCCTCGTCGACACCTCGACCTTGCGAGTCGAGGGCTATTTCGAGGAAACCAAGCTGCCCAACGTCCACGTCGGACAAAAGGCGGTGGTTCACGTCATGGGCGAGAACGGCACGCTGACGGGCCACGTCTATTCGATCGCCCGCGCGATCGAGGACCATGACCGCAACGCCAGCTCGGACATGCTGCCCGCGATCAACCCCTCGTTCAGCTGGGTGCGCCTGCCCCAGCGCATTCCGGTGCGCATCCACATCGACCATCCGCCGCGGGGTCTGGCGCTCATCGCCGGGCGCACGGTTTCGGTCTCGCTCGAACCGGACGCCACCAAGTGAAACACGCCCCCCTTTCCGGCCAGCGCGCCCGCAATGGGGCTACGGTCGCGCTCAGCGCTCTCGCTCTCGCGCTCACGGGGTGCACGGTCGGGCCCGACTACCACCTGCCCGAAAAGGCCGCGATCAACCGCCCTTCGGCCAAGGCCGCGCTGTCGGGTAGCGCGCTGACCTCGATCGATCCGCTGCCCCCGCGCTGGTGGTCGCTCTACCACGACCCGGTGCTAGACGCGCTCGAGCAGGAGGCGCTTGCCGCCAACACCGACTTGCGCGTGGCGGGCGCGAACCTCGCACGCTCGGCCGCGATGGTCCGCGCGACCAAGGGCGAAGGCGATCCGCAGGCGACGCTCGACGCGTCGGTCGAACGCGCGCGGCTCTCGGGCGAAAGCTTCCTCAAGTACGAAACCCTGCCCGTGACCAACCTCGGGATCGGCGAGGGCGCGGTGTCCTACCAGCTCGACCTGTTCGGCCAGATCCGCCGCCGGGTCGAGGAGGCCGAGGCCGACCACCAGGCCACCGAGGCGACGATCGAGGCGGTGCAGGTAACGCTCGCGGCGCAAGTCGCGCGCGCCTACGTCACCGTGTGCGGCGAGAACGAGGCGCAGGAACTGGCCGAAGAAGCCGCCAGCCAGCAGGAACACTTCGCCCAGATCGCCCAGCGCCTGCACGCCGCGGGCAAGACCCCCGCAACCGACGTGACCCGCGCCGAGGCGCTGGCGTTGCAGGCCCAGGCCGCGCTGCCACGCCACCGCGCCGCCGCCCGCGCCGCGCTCTACCAGCTTGCCTTCCTGCTTGGCCGAACGCCGTCGGAATACCCGCGCGAGGCTGAAAACTGCCACGCGCTGCCCCGGCTCGACCGGCCGCTGCCGATCGGCGATGGCGCCGCCCTGCTCGCCCGCCGGCCCGACGTACGCGCGGCCGAACGCAAGCTGGCCGCCGCCACCGCCGGGATCGGGGTGGCCAAGGCCGATCTCTACCCGCACATCTCGCTGGGGCTGAGTGGAGGAACCTTCGGCCTGCTCGAGGACGTGGGCCAGGCCATGGCGGGCCACTGGTCGATCGGATCGCTGATCAGTTGGACCTTCCCGACCCGCGCCAACCGCGCCAAGGTCGACGCCGCCAAGGCCGGGGCCGACCGCAGTCTCGCCGCGTTCGACGGCACCGTGCTCGATGCCCTGCGCGAGACCGAGACCGCGCTTTCATGGTACCGCGAAAGCCACAACCGCGCGGTCGACCTGACCGCGGTGCGCGAAAAGGCGCAGGAACTCGCCGACCAGAACCGGCGCCTGTTCACGGCGGGCAAGGCCGGGCTGCCGCTCGACCTGTCGAGCCGGATCGACCTCGTCAAGGCGCGCGACGACGAACGCGCTGCGCGCGACGAGGAAGCGCAGAGCCAGATCAGCCTGTTCCTCGCGCTCGGCGGTGGCTGGTAGCGCGAGCTGCCCTTCCCGATCAGGCCAATCCCGATCACGCTGGCGGCAGGTCGAGCGCGGCGCGCAGGCCTTCGCGCAGGCACGCCATGACCTCAGGATCGATCCGCGCGGAATGGACGAGATAGGCGGGATAGGGAAACTGCGGGCTTTCGGGCACCAGCCGCAGCCGTCCCGATTCGAGCCACGGGCCGATATAGCCCATGCGGAAATAGGCGCTGCCACCCGCCGCCAGCAGGTATTCGAGCGCCAGCGGACCGTAGTTCATCGCCACCTGCGCCTCGCCCTGTTCGGGGAAGGCAGCGCGAAAACTGGCGTCGAACTCACGCCCCCAGTCGACTTCGACATAGGGCAGATCCGCAGCCGGCTGGTCAGGCCCGGCGGTGGTGACGTGGACGAGCCGTTCCTCGACCAGCAGTTCGGTCACCACGCCCGGCCGCTGGGGCGCGGCGTAGAGCACGGCAAGGTCGATCGCGCCCGCCTGGACCTGCTGCATCAGCGCTTCGGGCGGGGCGATGCGCAGGCGCAGCGCAATGCCGGGATATTCGCGCCGCATCCATTCGAGCCAGCGCCCGAGCAGCGGATTCCACAAGCTCAGTTCCGATCCCACGGTGATCGCGGTCTCGGCCCCTTCGGGCAGCGCGACCGCGCGCCGCGCGTTTTCCCAGGTCTGCACCAGCGCGGTGGCAAAGCGGGTGAACTGCTCGCCCGCACGGGTCGGCCTGACCCCGCTCTTGGTGCGTTCGAACACCGGATAGCCCAGCTGCTCCTCAAGCACACGAATGCGCGCGCTGACCGCCGCCTGGGTCAGGTTGAGTGTCTGCGCCGCGCCCACGAAACTGCCCGTGCGCGCCACTTCCAGAAATGTCCTGGCCGCTGCAATGTCCATAACGTCCCACCCGCCCGCATGCCCGACGCGAAGGCCGGGCTCGGGTCTATTCCGATTGCCCTGATCGCTAGAGCCTAAACGGGCCGCCCTGTCCATCGCAAGCGGGCACAAAGGATCCCACCTGTCACCTCCCCGGGGGGTCGAGCGCGTCCAGAGGCGCTAGGGAGGGACAGGCGGGATCGACGGGGCCACCCTTGCGGGTTCCGGTAGCCCCGGGAGGACGGTTTGACGGCACCACCAGGGCCGCAAAAGGAAAAGAGACCCTCGAGGCCGCATCGCGCACACATGCCAAGAGTCGTGCGCGCGGGGCCTCGAGGGCCAGGGCGGAAGAAAGTCAGCTGCGCTGCTCAGTGCTGCGCACGACGCGCACCGCCGACACCTTTCCGCCCGCAAGATCGAGCGCGACGTCCCACGTCGCGTAGGAAGCCGAATATTGCTCGGCGCCGAGCAGGTCGCGGTAATAGCAACGCAGTTGCGAGGCGTTCGCGTCCACGCTGTCGCACTGCGCACCCGCGCGGCGCAGGAGCGCGCGCGCGTCCTCTACCGCGCTGCCCGCCGGCACCGCCTGGCGGACCTGATCGTACCCGGCGAAAATAGCGCCGCTGTCACCGAACCGACGCTCGAACGTGTGGAAATCAAGCGCAGGGTTCGCCGCAGCCATCGCCGAAAACGGGATCGAAGCCAGAACGGCCGCCGCAAGGGAAAGGGACGACAGGATTTTCATGAGTGCCTCCGCGCCGGCCAGTGCCGGGCAACGCCGTTCCATCTAGACCTTGAAGCGATCCGCGCAACGACATTAATTTGGTGGCTGTCATAGAACATTTTTGCCCCCGCCCGTTCGCCGGACGGCCTCCCAGCCCGGATGGCCGGAGCAGTCCGGAGCGGTTTTCGATCAGATTGCATCGGATCGACCGCTCTCGATTTTTGTTTTGACGCATTTTCTGAACCGTCAGGTGATTCCACCTGACTGGAAAATGCTCTAACCCGGCGGATCAGGCGGGGGAAGCGGGATAGCGCGTAACGAGCGCGGCGATCCGCTTGCGGATATCCTCGGGCACCAGAACGGTATCACGATCGTAGTCGCGCTGGCCCTTGACGCTCTGGAGCACCAGCTCGTCGTGCAGGCTGCCCATCAGGCCGTTGATCGCGCTCAGGAAGCGCGACATGCGGTAAGCATCCTCGCGGCCCGTGAGCGTGCGCAGCGCGTCGTAATGGGAGACCTGACGGCTGACCACCTTGCGCATGTTGTGGAAGGTGTGCGCGGACAGTTCGCGCTGGTCAAGCCAGCGCCTGAGACGCGCCATCTCGGCCTGACGGAAGGCGAGGAATCCCGCCGCATCGTCGAGCCGTGCGCACTCGACCTCGCGCCGAATCAGCGCCCAGCCCACCCGGCTGACCAACACGCGCAGCAGCAACGCATAGCGCAGCGTTGCCGCACGACGCCGATTGCGCAAGGCGTCCTGCAAATGGCCCAGCGCCACCACGGTCAAACGAAACAACATCGGGGAACGGTGGCGACGCTCGTAGTTTGCGAAGGCAAAGCGCAGCTGCTTGTAGCTCGCGCGGATCTGCTTGTAATGCACCCGCTCTTCGTTCGAGAGCGTACCCAGCGTCAGCAGGCGGTCGATATAGCGGCGCAGTGCCATGCGGTCTGCACCCTGCTCCCAGAAATGCAGGCACAGCGTGAAGCAGGCGTGCATCTGCTGCGCGTCGCAATCAAGCGGAATGCTTTCGGGCAGACTGGTGTCGGGATCGACCACGTCGTTCATGTCGACCGCCCAGGCGAACGCCTCGAGCGGGGTTGCCCGCGGGTCGCGGTGGGTCGCGTTCACGCCTCGCTCTCCTTCATCGCGGCAAAGGGAATTCCCGCGCGCCGCCGGTAGGCGCCGATCGTGGGGACAAGCATGAACAATGCCTTGAGCCCCACTCCGCCGACGTAGGCGAGCCCCGCCCCGATCAGCCCGAAGCCGTGAATCATCGCCACCAGCAACACCCCGTAGCCAAGCGCCGCGGCCGTCTGCGCAACCAGCGCCGCACGCTGGCGGTGCGCCATGTAGAGCAGGCTTTCGAGCGGGAAGCTGGCCATCGTGACGATCAGCGATCCGGTCATGATCTGGAGCAGATCGAACGCGGCGACATAGCGCGCGCCGAACACCAAGCCGATCACCGGCGCGCCGCCCACCATGACGAGAAGCAGCAGGCCGAGCCCGACCGCGCCCGAAATGAAGGCGCTGCGCAGCGCCAGCTGCCAGGGATGGCGGCTGGTCGGATCAAGCCGCATGATCTCGGGGTAGAAGCTGCGCGCGAGCAGGTCGGCCGGCTTGCTCGCCGAATCGAAGAAGGTCGTCGCCACCTTGAACAGGCCCGCGCCCGTCGGGCCGAGCAGGCCGCCGACGATGAGGTTGCTGAGCGGTCCCCAGGCGGCCCAGACCGAGTGCGCGATATTGGTCGTCCACACGAAGTCCCAGGCCTTCGACAGCCGCCGTGCGGGCTCGAACAGGCCGGGACGAAGCGCGCCCGCGATCCCTCGCCGACGCAGTTCGGCAAAGGACATCACCCACAAGCTGAGATCGCCCGCGAGATCGGCCACGTACCAGGTCAGCGCAAAGCCCGCGAAACCAAAGTGGCCGAAATAGGAAATCGCCCCGCCCAGCGCGCGCAGCACCGGGGTGACGAGCTGCTGCCCGGCGATCTGGTCGAACCGGTCGAACACGCGCAGGATGCCCGAAGGCGTCGCTGCGGTCATCGTCGGGATCAGCGTGCAGTAGAACAGCGCGAGCGACAGGTCCTCGGGCGCGATGCCGAGCCAGGGCGCCAGAAAAGGCAGCAGCACCAGTCCCCCGACAAGGCCCACCAGCCCGCTTGCCAGGTCCAGCCCGAAAGCAAAGCCAGTGACGTCACGCAGTTCCTCGATGTCCCCGCGCTCGAGCGCGGGGGCACCATAGCGCACGATCAACTGCCAGGTCTGGAACTTGACCAGCGCGCCGACCCCGTTGGCGTAGGAGTGGATCAGCACCAGCGTGCCGAACAGCGCTGGCGTCAATCCGCGCCCGGCGCAGGCGAGCGCGACGAGCCCGAACAGCGCCCCGCCGATCTTGCCCGAAAACAGGAACGAGGCGTTACGCAGAATCGAGCGAAACACTCCGTCGCGAAACCAGTGCCCGATTGCGAGGCGCGCCATTATGCGCCGCTCCCGGCAGAGGCCGGCGCGGTGCCCTGTCGCAGGCCGAAACGCTGCGCGATAGCTTCGCGCGCGGCGGCGATCACGTCCTCGAGCGGCCGGGTGGAATCGAGATCGACGATCGGCGCGCCGTTGAAGCTGAGATGCGGAAGATTCGCAATCTTGCCCGCAAGCGCACCGGGACGGTGATCGGGCTTGCGCGCGCAGGCAACGTCCAGCGGCACGTTGAGGCGCAGCACGAGGTCGGGCACGGTGGCGGTCATCGCCTCGAAACGGCGTCGCTCGTCACGCGAGAACCAGCCGACCAAGCCTGTCTTGGCCGCCGCATCGAGCCCAGGGCCATCCATTGCACCGGGCATCGCCAGCTGGGGAAAACGGTCGGCAATAATCCAGTTGCCCGCCGCGCGCAGGCTCAGCATACGCGCAAAGCGGCGCGAACGGCGCAGCACGAACATCCAGATCACGAACGCGGCCAGCCCGTCCGGCCCCTTGTCCGAATTCGCCTTCTTGGCGCGCGACTGCACCGTCTTGTCCACCCGCTTGCCCAGCAGCGGGAGCTTGGCAAGCGAACGCCCGACATTGCCCGACTGCTTGCCCAGGTGGCAGATCTGCGTGGGGGCATACCCCGAGAGCCAGGCGCACAGCGCCTCGGTCACGGTCGACTTGCCCGAACCGTCGCACCCCACCACCGCGATCAGTGGCGGCGGCGTGCGCCCCGGTGCACGAGAGGCGGGATCAGCATTGGCCTTGGAAACGTCATTCATCGCAAAAAGGGCTTCAAGCAGTCATTCCGTAACGACCCAGCACCCCCAGCACGGTGTCCAGCACCTCGTTATAAGGTCGGCTGGCATCGACGTCGACGATCGGCGCCCCGCCGAAGGTCAGCTTCGGAATGACACCCATCTTCTTCTCGAGCAGCGCGCGCTTGTGGTCGGGCTTGCGGTTCATGGCCGTGTCGACATCGACATTCAGGCGAATGACGAGAGTCGGACGGATGGCCGCCATGTGCTCGTAGAGCGAGTGCTCCCAACGCGCAAGCTGCTCGACCGCTCTGGAACCCTTGCGGGTCCAGACCAGCCCCGGCCCGTCGAACGAACCGGCGATTTCGGCCTGCGGAAAACGGTCGGTCACCACCTGCACGCCCAGCGCGCGCAGGCCCACCAGCTTGCGGAACCGGCGCATGCGCGCCAGCGAGAAGGCGAACATGACGAGCGCGGTGGCCAGCCCCGGCAGGCGCTTTTCGGGATTGTCGTGCGCCTTGTTCGCCTTTTGCGAGAGGAAGCGTTCTGCGACCCGGCCGATCAGCGGCAGCCGGGCGATGCGCAGGCCCAGCTCGCCCGTTCCCAGCCCCAGGTAGACCGAAGTCGTCGGGCTGTGGCGATCGAGCAAGGAGACCAGGTCCCGCGCCAGCGTGGACTTGCCCGAACCATCGCACCCGACGAGCGCGACGCAAGGGGCCGGTCCCTGACGAAAGGACCCGGTCTCGGGGTTGCGATGCGCCTCGGGGATGGGGGGGGAGGAGGCGACATCGCGGGCATCGGGCGACACGAAGTCGCGCGAAAAGTTGTGATACGACATATTTTTCTTGGCCTTGGCTGTCGCCTGTGCAAGTCTTCGGTTTGCTTCGGCGCGGGCACTTCTGACGTGAGCCAGCCCCTACGCTGCCAAGCTGACGCCAAGCTGAAGCCAGACATTTTTCTTTACAGTTTTGTTACAGTGGCCTTCCCTGACCGCGCGTGACGGTGGCTCTGGCCGATTTGACGCGCCCGGCGCGCTCGCCTAGCGCTAAGCCTTCCGTCCCATCCGTTCAGGAGCCCTGCCCGTGCCCCGCCTGCTGGTTGCCGAAGACGACGCCGACCTTGGCCCGGCGATGAAACGGGCGCTCCAGCTCGACGGCTACGTGATCGACCTGTTCGCCCGGGGCGAGGATGCGCTCGCCGCGCTCGAGGGCGATCACTACGATGTCGCGCTGCTCGACATCGGGCTGCCCGGCCTTTCCGGGCTCGACGTGCTGAGCACCATCCGCCGCGCGGGCGACACCACCCCGGTCATCATCATCACCGCCTTCGACCGCACCCGCCAGCGCATCGCCGGGCTCGACGCGGGCGCGGACGATTACGTCGTCAAGCCCTTCGACCTGGAAGAGCTTGCCGCGCGCATCCGCTCGCAGCTGCGCCGCCAGGAGCACCGCACGCTCGACCGGCTCGAGGTGGGCGAGGTCACGCTGGACCTGTCGGGCCATATCGCCACGCGCGCGGGCGAACCCGTGCCGGTGACCGCCAAGGAATACCGCGTGCTGGCCCTGCTGATGCGCCGCGCCCGCCGCTTCGTCTCGAAAGCCGACCTCGAAAGCGAACTTTACGACCAGGAAAACTGGGTCGAATCAAACACCATCGAAGTCGCCATTTCCTCGCTTCGGCGCAAGTTCGGCCGCGAATTCATCCGCACCGCGCGCGGCCTTGGCTACATGGTCGGTGCCCGCGAGCCATGAGCAAGACCGCGCTCAGCACCAAGCTGTTCCGCCGCCTGCTGCTGCTGCTGGCGCTATCGGGCCTGGGCATGGGGGCGATCCTCATCACCGTGGCCGACCGCGCGATCGACCAGGCCTCGGACGCGCAGCTGATCAACGCCTCGCACCTGCTCTACATGATGATGCAGGACGAACTGGCCGCGGGCGTCCTGATCGATCAGGGCCGGGACAACCCGCAGCACACCGCGAGCCTGCTCAGCTCGGAGGACCGCAACGCCTTTCGCGCCTCCTACGACTGGTGCATGTTCGCGGTGTTCTGGGAAAACCGTCCGATCGCGCGCTCGAGCTGGGGCCCGGCGATCGAGCGGGTGCCCCGTGCGCTTGGCCTCCACACCTTTTCCGACGGCGAAGTGCAATGGCGCAGCTATGGCCTCGTCGGGCGCGATCCGCGACTGCGTATCGTGGTTGCCGAACGCACCAGCATTCGCAGCATCTCGCTGGCGCCCGCGCTGCACAAGCTGATCGTGCCGATGGTCCTGCTGGTCGGTTCGGGCGTGGTCGTGCTGTGGTGCACGCTGCGCACCAGTCTCTACATCGTCGAACGCCTCGCGCAGAGCATCAACGCACGCTCGCTCGCCGATCTCACCCCGCTCGACGCACAGGAATGGTCGCGCGATCTCAACCCGCTGATCACCGCGCTCAACAAGCTCTTCGCGCGGCTCGACCAGGCCTACGAGCGCGAGCAGGCCTTCACCGACGATGTCGCCCACGAACTGCGCACCCCGCTCGCCACCATCCGCACCCAGGCCCAGCTGATCGGCCGCACGCTGCCCAAAGGGCACGAGAACGACATGGGCGTGCTGATCGGCGCGGTCGACCGCGCCAACGCTCTCATCGACGGCATGCTCACGCTCGCCCGGCTCGACGCGACCAAGGTCGCGCGCCGCTCGATCGACGTGCACGCAGTGGTTGCCGACGTGGTGGCCGAAGTCATGCTCGACCTGCCCGCCGATGCGTTCGAGTTCACCGTCAGCCCCGAACACGTCGTGCGCTGGCCCTGCGACGGAGCGCTGCTGCGCATCGCGCTGGCCGCGCTGATCGACAACGCGGTGCACCACGCGCGCGACGGGCAGAGCGTGGACATCGCCATCGTGCGCACCGCCGAGCGGCTCGACATCACCATCGGCGACCGTGGTCCGGGCATTCCCGCCCAGGAACGCGAGCGCCTGCTGCGCCGCTTCGAACGCGGCCCCGCCTCGAGCCGGTCGGGCCGGGGCAGCGGCCTGGGCCTGTCGATCGCGAGCAAGGCGCTGGGCCTGGCGGGAGGGACGATCCACCTGGCCGACCGGCCCGACGGCCAGGGCCTGCTCGTCGTGCTGCGCCTTCCTGCGCCGGGCGATTGAAGGGCCGCGCCTTGCGGGAAAATCGCACGCGGCGGCCTTGCCTCGCGGCGGGCGGGCGCATAGCACACCCGTCGATGACGCGTTCGCTTCCCCTGCTCGCCGCCGTGCTGCTGACCAGCGCCGGCACCGCTCACGCCGCTGCCGCGCCCGCGCCGGGGGCCCTCGCCGAACGCGCCCGCTGGGCCTGCGAAGCCGCCGCGGTGACGATCACCCGCGACGACTGGGGCATCGCCCACGTTCACGGCAAGAGCGATGCCGATGCGGTGTTCGGCGCGATCTACGCGCAGGCCNGGGCCCTCGCCGAACGCGCCCGCTGGGCCTGCGAAGCCGCCGCGGTGACGATCACCCGCGACGACTGGGGCATCGCCCACGTTCACGGCAAGAGCGATGCCGATGCGGTGTTCGGCGCGATCTACGCGCAGGCCGAGGACGACTTCGACCGGATCGAGATGAACTACCTCACCGCACTCGGCCGCACCGCCGAGGCCGAGGGTGAAAGCGCGATCTGGCAGGACCTGCGCCAGCGCCTCTACGTCGATCCGGCCGCGCTCCAGGCGCAGTACAAGGAAAGCCCCACCTGGTTGCGCGCGCTGATGGACGCCTGGGCCGACGGGCTCAACGCCTACCTCGCCGACCATCCCGAGGTCCACCCCAAGGTGCTCACCCGGTTCGAGCCGTGGATGGCGCTGTCCTTCACCGAGGGCAGCATCGGGGGCGACATCGAACGCTCGATCCCGCTTACCGCGCTCCAGGGCTTCTACGAACACCGCCAGATCCCGCCCACCGCGCTCGAGACCGGCGCGATCCAGCGCGAACCGAGCGGCTCGAACGGCATTGCGATCGCGCCCGCGAACACCGCCGATGGCCACGCGCTCCTGCTCATCAATCCGCACACCAGCTTCTACTTCCGCTCCGAGCTCCAGATGACCAGCGACGAAGGGCTCGATGCCTATGGCGCGAGCACCTGGGGGCAGTTCTTCATCTACCAGGGCTTCAACCCCAGGGTCGGCTGGATGCACACCTCCTCGGGCATCGACAACATCGACAGCTTTGAAGAAACCATCGTGCGCCAGGGCAGCAAGCTGTTCTACCGCTACGGCAAGGAGCTGCGCCCGGTCGGCCAGAGCGCGGTCACGCTGGCCTACCGCAGCGCCGATGGCACGCTGGCGCAGCGCCGCTTCACCGTCTACCGCACCCACCACGGCCCGATCGTCGCGGGGCGGGGGGACACCTGGACCGCGCAGGCGCTGATGTGGAAGCCGATCCCCGCGCTCGAACAGTCCTGGCTGCGCACCAAGACCGGCGATCTGGCAAGCTACCTGAAGGTCGCCGAGCTCAAGGCCAACTCCTCCAACGACACCATCTTCGCCGACGCCAAGGGCGAGATCGCCTATCTCCACCCTCAGTTCGTGCCCGAGCGCGACGACCGCTTCGACTACACCAAACCCGTCGACGGCGCCGATCCGGCGACCGACTGGAAGGGGCTGCACCCGCTCGACACCCTGCCCGCCGCGATCGACCCCAAGGTGGGCTGGGTTCACAACACCAACGACTGGCCGTGGGACGCGGCCGGTCCCGACAGCCCCAAGGCGGCGGACTTTCCCAGGTACATGGACGAGTTCGGCCCCAACTACCGCGGCGTACACGCCGACGAAGTGCTGATGGGCAAGAGCAGCTTCACCCCGCAAAAGCTGATCGACGCGGCGTTCGACAGCCACCTGCCCGCCTTCGCGATGCTCGTGCCCCATCTGCTGGCCGATTACGACGCGCTGCCCGCCCGCGCGCCGCAGCGCGCCGCGCTCGCCGAACCGATCGGCGTGCTGCGCCGCTGGGACGAACGTTGGGGCTACGCCTCGCAGGCAACCACGCTCGCAGTGTTCTGGGGCGATACGCTGGGCGATGCCTACCGCGCCAAGGCCAAGGCGGCAAACCAGCAGCTGCCCGATTATATCGCCAAGTCGGTGCCGAGCGGGGAGCGCCTCGCCGCGCTGCAGGCGACGCTCGAGCGTCTCACCCGCGATTTCGGCACCTGGCGTGTGGCCTGGGGCGACGTCAACCGCTTCCAGCGGCTCGACGACACGATCAAGCCCCATTTCGACGATGCCAAGCCCAGCCTGCCGGTGCCCTTCGTCTCCTCGGTCTGGGGCTCGCTCGCCTCGTTCGGGGCCAAGCGCTACCCCAATACCACCAAGTACTACGGCACGAGCGGCAACAGCTTCGTCGCGGTGGTCGAATTCGGCCCCAGGGTGAAAGCCTGGGCGGTGACCGCGGGCGGCGAGAGCGGCGATCCGGCCTCGCCCCACTTCGCCGACGAGGCCCAGCTCTACGCCGACGGCAAGCTGCGCCCGGTCTACTTCTATCCCGAAGACCTTACCGGCCACGTCGAGCGCCGCTACCACCCCGGCGCCTGATGGGCGTCGCGTCCTCTCCCCCCGGCAAGGCCCCCCGCATGACCCTTCGCGCCTCGCTTTTCACCCTGTTCGCCGGCGTCGCCGCCGCCTTCGCCGCGCCGCATGCCGCCGATGCGCAGGAGAGCCTGAGCATCGACGTCTACGCCATCCCCTCGCGCACGATCGTCGCCACGGTGGCCGGCGAGAGCAAGGAGCTGGCCGCGCGCGGGATGACTACGTTCCAGGCCAAGGGGCAAGCGGTCCACGCCACGCTCTACCTCACCCGCTATCCGGCGAGCGCCGTGCCCGCGCTCAAGACCGCCATCGCCGCGCTGGCGCGCCGCCAGCACCGCTTTCCCATGGCGATCACCGGGACCGAACGCACCGCATCGAACTGGCTGTTCCTGACGGTGGAGCGCAGCGCGGCGCTGCAACGCCTCGCCGACGAGGTGACGCTCGCCGCCGAACCTTTGCGCGACCATGCGATCACGGCGCCCGCCTGGATGAGCCACTATCCCGAAAAGCTGCCCGCGTTCGAACGCTACGGCTCGCCCAACGTCTTCACCCAGTTCGAGCCGCACCTGACCCTGCTGGCAAACGAGACCAGCCCCGCGCTTGACGCCTATGTTGAGCAGACCCGCGCGCATCCCCCGCAAGGGACCGGCCTGGTCGAGGGGATCGGCATCGGACTGACTGACGCCAACGGTCAGATCGTGCGCACGCTCGCCGAGTACCGCTTCGCCGACTGAGGCCCCTGGTCGGTCAGGGCGCGGCGAACGTCACCACCAGCACGTCGCGAAACGCCGGGCGCTCGGGATCGAGCGGGTGGATCTCGGTCACCCCATGGCGGATGCGCCGATCGTCGAGCAGCACCGCATCGCCCGGCGCCTGAAGCAGGAACCGGCCGAGCGGCGCTCCGTCCGCATCACCGATCTCGGTCACGCCGTCGCGCACGTTTTCGCGCCGCACGAGCATCACGAAAACCCAGTCCACCCCGTCGCGGTGCATCCCCTCGGGCGT
This sequence comes from Novosphingobium organovorum, assembly GCF_022832435.1. Taxonomy (GTDB): domain Bacteria; phylum Pseudomonadota; class Alphaproteobacteria; order Sphingomonadales; family Sphingomonadaceae; genus Novosphingobium; species Novosphingobium organovorum. Next base: position 32,661 of record NZ_JALHLF010000039.1, read on the forward strand.
CGGGCGCCCGGCCTCTCCGCTCGAGGCTTCGATGCGAAACTGGTGGAATTCGACCTGCCAGGGCACCGCGTGCCCCGCTTCGTGGCCACTGGCCGCATCGATGCTCTGGAGGCACAGCGCAAAGATCGCCTGCGTTACCGGATGCGCGGCGATCGTCTCGCTGACCGGCGCGAACCAGCGCTGCACGTCGCCGTTGAGCGGGTTGTAGTCGCGGCTCTGGTAATGCGGCTGGTGGGCCTTGCGCACCAGCCCTGCCCCCTTGCGGGCAAAGGCGGCGTAGCGCCGGCGCCGGTAGCGCCCGCCATCGGCCATGTAGCGATCATCGCCCAGATCCTCCCACGAGGCGGCAAAGCCATCCCAACTGGCCATCGCCCCGGCGCCGATCAAACGCTGCGTGTCCTCGGCATCGAGCCGCACGAAAGCCTCTTCGTGCAACGCGCGGACCCGCTCGTCGGACCCCACGCGCCCCGGCTCGACGGCAGGCTCCACAGCAGGCTCGGCGGCAGGCCCGACCTCGGCCACGGACTCGAAAAGGGAACAGCGATCGCGCAAGCGGCAAACTCCAGACCACGCGGCCATCGCGCGATGGCCCGAAAGGCGCGCCATGGCCCAAAACCACCCCTCGTGCGAGCGAAAGTTGCGCCAGGCGCAGAGCCAAGGCGTGGCCTGGCGCTTGCCGGGCTTTGATTTTTTCCGATTCTTTTACTTGCCGCCTTTCCGGATTTGGGTTTCAATCGGGTTCTTCCTTCAACTCCAAACCGACGACATCGAGCATCGCCCGCGCCCCGCGCGACGCCCGAACCGTGAAGTGCGCAGGTCAGATCCCGTGTCGAAATTGCTGCGCATTGCGGGGATCGCCCTGGTCTGGAGCGCCGGCCAGCCCGCCCTTGTCCACGCGCAGGAGCGGCTGCCCGGCGCGGCCCATACCGCGCGCACCGCCGCCCGCCGGTTCGACATCGGCGAGCAGGATCTCGAAGGCGCGCTCCAGCAACTGGCGATGCAGAGCCGGCGGCAGATCATCTTCCCGCCCTCGCTCGCCAGCGGGCAACGCGCCCCCCGCGTCGCCGGAACGATGCCGCTGTCGCGCGCGCTCGACACGCTGCTGAGCCGCAGCAACCTCACCTACCGCCTGCTGGGCGACGGGGTGATCGTGATCG